>JAFUXI010000020.1 GCA_017470995.1 Spirochaetales bacterium | reverse complement strand
TTACAACATCCTGCCGTACAGCCCGGGCCTCGGATGACCGCTTTCAAACATGGAAGTCAACCTCGGCGGCTATAAGGATGTTACCGATCCTGCAATCACAGTACGCTTCAAGCTGCGCGGCAGCGAAGATACATATTTCCTTGCATGGACAACAACTCCGTGGACTCTGCCTTCAAACCTGGCACTGGCTCTGGGGCCGGATATCGATTACGTCAAGATTCTGGACAAGGAGAGCGGAGACAAGTACATCCTGGGCAAGGCAAGGCTCGGTTCCTACTACAAGGAAGAGAGCGCCTATGAGATCCTCGAGTCCTACAAGGGCTCCGATCTAGCGGGACTGCGCTATTATCCGCTGTTCGATTACTTTGCAGACCTCTATGACCAGGGTGCATTCGTGACCGTTCTGGGCGACTATGTCACCACTGAGGACGGCTGCGGAATAGTACATACGGCTCCGGGCTTCGGTGAGGACGACTACAACGTGCTCAAGGGCACCGGTATTCCCGTAGTATGTCCGATTGATGACGAGTGCAAGTTCACATCAGAGGTTCCCGATTACGAGGGAATCTTCGTAAAGGATGCTGACAAGCAGATCATCCAGAGACTCAGGGACGAGGGCAAGCTGGTGAAGAGGGAGAACTACCTGCACAGCTACCCGTTCTGCTGGAGAACCGGTTCTCCTCTGATCTACAGGGCAATGAGCTGCTGGTTCGTCAAGGTCACACAGATCAAGAACCGCATGGTTGCCAACAACAAGACGGTCAACTGGGTTCCCGAGCACCTGAGAGACGGAAGATTCGGAAAGTGGCTCGAGGGAGCACGCGACTGGGCAATCTCCAGAAACCGCTTCTGGGGCAACCCGATTCCCGTGTGGCAGTGCGACGGATCCGATTACATCGAGGTAATCGGCTCGATTGCCGAACTCGAGGCCAAGTGCGGAAAGAAGGTCACGGACCTGCATAAACACTACGTTGACGAGCTCACATGGCCGAGTCCGGATGGAAAGGGAACCATGAGAAGGGTTCCTGATGTCCTGGACTGCTGGTTCGAGAGCGGCAGCATGCCTTACGGTCAGCTCCATTATCCGTTCGAAAACAAGGAGCGCTTCGAGAAGACATTCCCGGCAGATTTCATCTCAGAGGGTCTGGATCAGACAAGAGGTTGGTTCTACACGCTGACGATCATGGCCACGGCTCTGTTTGACAAGCCTGCATTCAAGAACGTCGTCACCAACGGAATCATCCTTGCTGAGGACGGAGAGAAGATGTCCAAGAGCAAGGGCAACTTCACCGACCCGATGATCCTGGTGAACAAGTTCGGTGCAGATTCCCTGCGTTTTGCCCTTATGAACAGCGCTGCAGTCCACGCAGATGACGTCAAGTTCTCGGACCAGATGGTCAAGGACGTGCTCAAGAGTCTTATCCTGCCGCTGTGGAATTCCTATTCCTTCTTTGTTACATATGCAAATCTGGATTTGTATGAGCCGGACGAGACTCCGTTCGAAAAGCTGAGAAATCCGCTTGACCGCTGGATGATCTCCGTTCTCGAAGAGCTGACCGCCAACATGGACGATGCTCTTTCGAAGTACGATATCCAGAGAGCATGCACCTATCTGCTGGGCTTCATGGACAAGCTGAACAACTGGTACATCCGCAGAAGCAGAAGAAGATTCTGGAAGAGCGAGAACGACACCGACAAGAAGATGGCATACAACACCCTGTACAAGGTGCTGATGACTTTCATCAAGCTCGCATGTCCGATCATTCCTTACATCTGTGAGGAAATCTACCAGAACCTCAAGCGCCCGGGAGATCCCGAGAGCGTGCATCTCTGCGACTATCCTGCATATGACAAGAAGCACCGTGACTACGGACTTGAGAAGATGATGAGCCTTACCATGCAGGCAATCGTCATGGGCCGCTCGCTCAGAAGCACCTACAACCTCAAGACGCGTCAGCCTCTGAAGAAGCTCTTCCTGGTCGACAGAAACGAAGAAGATCGCAAGATCCTCACAGGCATGTCCGATATCATCGCAGAGGAGCTGAACGTCAAGGAAGTCGAGATCAACAGCGATGAGACCGATCTTGTTGATTACAGCGCAAAGGCCAACTTCAAGGTCCTGGGCTCAAGGCTCGGAAAGGCCATGAAGGAAGTTGCTGCAAAGATCCAGCAGATGAGATCCGACCGCATCGCACAGATTCTCGAGGGCGCATCACACAAGGTCGAGTTCGGTGACCACCAGAATGTAGAGCTTTCTGCCGATGACCTTGTAATTCAGAGAACGGAGAAAGAAAACCTGAAGGTCCTCAACGAGGGTCAGTTGACAGTCGGTTTCGATACCGAGGTCGACCAGAACCTCCTCAACGAGGGTCTTGCCAGAGATATCATCCGCGCAATCCAGACTCTCAGAAAGGAGACCGGACTTGAGGTTTCCGACAGGATCAGACTGGTCCTCGGCGGAGATGATGAGGTCAAGGCTGCATATGAGCAGTTCAAGTCATTCATCGAGTCCGAGACTCTCTGCACATCATCGACATTCGATGCCGATCTCGATGTCCCGGAGAATGACTTCGGTGTCAGGATCAGCATAAAGAAAGCCTGAATGGGGTATTGATGAAGAGATTTGCCGTCCTTCCGACCTTAGTAGCAATTCTTTGCGTACTGCTTCTGGCCTCCTGCGTGACCAAGAGTCCGATAGGGGACCAGGAGTACTTCCAGGGTCTGGGTCTGGACGGCGAATTCGTCATTACCGTAAATGCCGATCTGCTTGATATCTCCGATTACATCTCAACCGAAGATCCGGCGATCTCCTACATCACCGAGCGCATGAGCCGCCTCTCCGTGGCTCTCAGGGACAGAAGAACAGATGTCCCCCTGGTGACTACCGACTTCTCGGAGTTCGACTACTATGGGGCAATAGAAGGGGACTTTTCCAAGAACCTCGTAAACGGAGCTCTTACTGTATCGTCCGCTTTTTCCTCATCCAAGGACAAGAAGACCAAGCTCAAGTTCTTCATAGACAATCAGTCCGGCCTTGAGGCTGCTGTTCCAGCCAACGGAATCATCCTTTTTTCGACTTCGGATGTAGTCGAAAACTATAAGCAGACATACACCGAGGGCCGTCCTGCCCACATTTCCGACGAGGATGCACTGAAGCTGGCCTCATCCCAGATAGGTGTCTACGTGTCCAATCCGAGGACGATGATCGAGCTTGGCTTCGATATCACGGAGCAGGCGCTGGAGAACATAGAAACAGTTCTTCTTGTAATGGATGATGATATGATTTCCGTGGATTTCCGCCTCAAGAGCGAAGATCTGGCTTCTTCTTTTTCAGTCCTGATCAAGGCAGGCTATGTGGGCAACCTCAGACGCGAAGGAAAGAAGGTTGATGTAGCTGCCCTCAAGGAGATGTTTACTCAGGAACTCGATACCGTCAGCGTCAATTCAATGCCGCTGACGCAGGAGCAGAAAAGCTCAATCACAGAGGTTGTTTCCTCCTTGCTTGATATCATGTAATTTCTTTTTGTAAAATAAAAAAGGGCTCGCAGATGCGAGCCCGAATTGTTTTGAGCGATAATCAGTAGGCAACGTTGAGCCATGTGATTCCGTCGATGACGCCGACGAAGTACGGTGCGCTCTGGAGCTCTGACTCATGGAAATAACCGTCGTATGTGGCGTTGCCCTGAACAGCGGCAAATCCGTCATACATGGTCTCGTTTGTTCCCTTCTGACCGTTGATTGTGAAGGTATCCAGATCGAAGACGTGGAGTGTGCCTGCGTGGAAGGCTGCGATTGCCTTGTCCATTGCTTCCTGTGTTCCGGGAGCTGCAATGGCTGTGTTGAGGTCTGTGACCTTGACATCGCCTTCAGCATAGGTTCCAGTCCAGTCTGACGGGTTCTCCTTGCCATCGATGTGGTTCTTGATGAACTCGTAGAAATATCTGGACCAGTCGATTCTGGAAGAGAGCAGGGATGCATTCGGAGCAACCTTTGTCATGTCTGTGTTGTAACCGACATGGTAGACACCGGCCTTCTGAGCTGCGAGAGCGGGAGAAGTCGTATCAGAGTGCTGGGAGATGAGCTTACATCCCTCATCGATGAGAGCATTGGCTGCTGCTTCCTCGAGAGTTGCATCGCCCCATGTTCCGACGAAGTAGACCTTCATCGTGACGCTCGGGCAGACGCTTCTGGCGCCGAGATAGAAGCCTGACATACCGGAGATGACCTCTGCGAAGGAGAAGGCTCCTACATAACCCATGACTGCTTCCTCGGGTTTGTTCTTGCCTTCGTCAATCTCCTGCTGGAGCTTCATACCAGCTGCGATACCTGCGACATAGCGGGCCTCGTAGATGGCTGCGAATGCGTTGAATGTGTTGGGATTGTCATCGACCTGTCCGGCGCAGTTTGTCATTCCGACGAACTTGACATTCGGGTATTCCTTGGCAGCTTCGAGCATGTAGGGCTCGAATCCGTAGCTGTTGTTGAAGATGATTTCACAACCTTCCTCTGCAAGCTCGATGTTGTTGTCCTTGCAGATTGCGGACTCTGTTGTGTTCTTCTTCGTGAGGAGCTCGACGTTGTAGCCCTCAGCCTTCAGCTTTTCGATTGCTGCGTTCATGCCGTTGGTGAAGTTCCAGGTATAGCCCTGGTCCGACTCATCGTTGATGACTACGAAACCGATTTTGGTTGTCTTTGCTGCTGTTGCTGCATGTGCTTCACTTCCGCCGGCGGCGAAAACTGCTGTCATTGCAATGAGAGCAACCAAAAGAACTACTGCTAGTTTTTTCATAAACACTCCTTTGCGGGCAGAGCCCTAAGTTTTGCATATACATAGTCTACGACTATTCAAAAATTAACTCAATATGCACAAAACACTAAGAAAACTGTATTCCTGTTGCATTTTGTTGCAATTGTCCGAATCAGCGATCCTCTCGGAAATAATTCACTCCCAGCGATGCAGGCGGCTGCTTGTCCCTGATGTTCCTCATGCTGGTTATGATAAGAACGATGATGGTGACCACATAGGGGAGAATCTTGTAGAGCTCGATCGGGAAACCCTTGATGATGATTCTAAGATACATGATCATCAGCGCACCGAAGAGCACCGAACTCCATGTGGATTTCAGCGGTCTCCATGTGCAGAAGATTACCAGTGCGACTGCAAGCCATCCGGTTCCTGCAAGCGAGGCCTCGATCCAGACGCAGCCGGCGGTGGTCATCGTGTAGACCATGCCTCCGATTGCCGAGATTCCGCCTCCGACGATGGTGGCCAGATACTTGTACTTGGTAATGTCGATACCGGCGGCATCGGCAGTTACCGGGCTTTCTCCGACAGCTCTGAGGTAAAGACCCGTCTTTGTCTTGGTCAAAAACAGGTGCAGAAGGATAGCCACGATAATTGCAAGGTAGAAGAACTCGCTCTGATCGAAGAGAATCTTGCCGATTACGGGTATCTTCTTGAGGAAGTCCGGCATTATGTGCTTGTCGAAAGCGAACTTCAGACGGTTGGAGAGGGTGACATAACCGCCGACCTTGAGGCGTCTGAGTTCACCTGCGAACTTGGCTACTCCGGTTCCGAAAGTCGTCATTGCAAGACCGGTTACGTTCTGGTTTGCCCTGAGCGTTACCGTAATGAAGGAGAATAGGGCACCAGCCAGGGCTCCGACTGCAAATGCTGCAATTATTGCAAGAAGTATTGCTACGAACGGGTTCGCATTGCCTTCGCCGACTGCACTCTCATAGAGGTTGGGGGCGATGAGACCGAAGATTCCGCCCATGTACATGATACCTTCGACACCGAGGTTAAGGTTTCCTGACTTCTCGGTGAGGATCTCTCCCATGGTTCCGAACATCAGTGCGGTTCCATAGGCACCGGCGGCTGCAAAAAGAAGTACGAAGGAATTGAGGATGTTCATGCGTGCACCTCCTTGTCTGCCTTCTTCCTGAATATCAATTTGTAATTAATGAAGAATTCACAGCCCAGCATGCAGAAAAGAAGTATTCCGGATACTATATCGGCAACCGAGGCGGGAACTCCGAGCTTGGTCTGCAGCGTTGCAGATCCCTTGCCGATGATTGCAAGCATGCTTGCTATGATTATCATGGCGAAGCTGTTGAGCTGACTGAGCCATGCAACCGTGATGGCAGTGAATCCTACGCCGCCTGCGACATCCGCATTCAGGGTTCCGTTGGCACCGGAGACCAGCATCCATCCGACTATGCCGCAGATAGAACCCGAGAGGAGCATGGTTCTCATCATGATCCAGCCGACGTTCATTCCGGCATAGCGCGCAGTGTTCTCGGAGTCTCCGATGACGGCGACTTCATATCCCTGCTTGGTGTAATTCATATAGACATGGACGACAACGACCATGATAAGAACGATGATCCATCCGCAGTAGATACCGAAAACATTCGGCAACCTTGCCTTGTCTGAGAACATCGGTATGATCTGTGTTCCGGGTCTTCCTTCCCAAGGGCCGCCCTGCAGCCATCGGACGATTCCGATTGCTATGTAGTTCATCATCAGCGTGAAGAGCGTCTCGTTGGTGTTGTATTTTGCCTTGAAGAAACCCGGTATGAAGGCCCAGATTGCGCCTCCCAGGATTCCTGCAAGCATCATCAGCATCAGAAGAGGGAAGGCCGGCAGGCTGTTCTGGAACCAGATTGCGATTGCCGATGCGAAGATGGCTCCCATCGTGATCTGACCTTCTGCTCCGATGTTCCAGAACTTCATCTTGAAACAGGGGGCGATTGCCAGGGCGACTCCAAGAAGCGGGATGGCTCTCTTGACCGTCTGGCGGATATAGCCTGGCTTGGAGAGGGCTCCGCTGATTATGATTCCGTAGCTCTGGAACGGATTCTGACCTGCCATGATGATCGGAATCATGCCAAGGATGAATGCAAACACTATGGAGCCGATTCTTATGGCCCAGACTTTCCTCGGGCTCATCATGTCGGTCTTTACGCGCTTTGCGAGCCTGATCAGGGGTGTCTTGTTCTTCTCTTTCATTCTGCACCTCCTTCGCTTCCTCCGACTGAGGTCATCAAGAGACCGATCTGTTCCTTGGTTGTGGTCCTTGCATCCACTATGCCGCTGACCTTTCCTCCGCAGAGGACCAGAATTCTATCGCAGAGCTGCAGAAGCACGTCAAGTTCTTCTCCTACATAGATAACTGCAGATCCGTGCATCTTCTGTTCCGTCAGGAGATTGTAGATGGCATAGGATGTGTTGATGTCCAGACCACGAACCGCATAGGCTGTCAGAAGCACCGGCGGCCTGGATGCGATTTCCCTTCCTACGAGGACTTTCTGGATGTTTCCTCCGCTCATTCTGCGTACGGGGAAATCGGTGGAAGGTGTAACGACTTCAAGATCCTGCCAGACCTTTTTCGCAAGGCCTTCGGGTGTCTTCTTGTTGAAGAAGATGCTTTTCCCGTTTTTCCAGGAACGGAGCATCATGTTTCCGGTCATTCCCATGGATCCGACAAGTCCCATGCCCAGTCTGTCCTCGGGGACGAAGCCCATGCCGACTCCGATCTGGCGTATCTGCATGGGTGTTTTTCCTACGAGCTCTATCTGAGTGGGACCGTCTATGAATTTGATTGAACCTGACTTGATGGGGTAGAGGCCGGTAAGGGATTCCAACAGCTCCCTCTGTCCGGAGCCTGCAATTCCTGCAACTCCGAGGATTTCTCCGGTTTTGGCAGTAAAGGAGACATTGTCAAGCTTCGTAATGCCCTCGTTATCAACTACCGTAAGACCCTCGATGATCATTTTGTCAAAGACATTATCGTAGATGGGTCTGTCTATGTTGAGGGTAACTGCACGGCCGACCATCATGTCGGTAAGCGACTGGGCTGTGGCATCCTTGGTCTCTACCGTTCCTATGTACTTACCCTTGCGCAGGATGGCGACTTTGTCTGATACGGCAAGAACCTCGGCCAGCTTGTGCGTGATCAGGACTATGGCCTTGTTGTCTTTCTTCATGTTCCGCAGAACCGCGAAGAGCTTTTCCGTCTCCTGTGGCGTGAGGACTGCAGTCGGCTCGTCCAGAATAAGGATCTCGGAACCCCTGTAGAGGACCTTGACGATCTCGATGGTCTGCTTCTGGGAGACGGACATGTCGTAGATCTTTTTCTTGGGATCTACATTGAAGCCGTAGCGCTCACAGATTTCCTTGACCTTGTCGTTTACGGCTCCGAGGTCCATCTTCTCGTTTTCCAGACCAAGAATTATGTTCTGTGCTGCCGTGAAGACATCCACAAGGTGGTAGTGCTGGTGGATCATTCCGATTCCCAAAGCGTATGCATCCTTGGGGGAGCGGATGGCAACCTGTTCGCCATCCTTGAAGATTTCTCCGCTATCCGGCTGATAGATGCCGGAGAGCATGTTCATCAGTGTAGTCTTTCCGCTTCCGTTCTCACCCAGAAGGCAGAGGATCTCTCCTCTGTTGATCTGGAGATTGATCTCATCGTTGGCGACAATGGAGCCGAAGGTCTTCCTGATGTTCCTCAGTTCAATTGCGCAATTGGTCTGCACTTACTGTCCTCTCTACATAGGATAATGTAATTGTAACACGCTGGAAAAACCGCCCGCAACTGAAAAATGCAACAAATGGCAACAAAATCAGATTCCGATTTCCCGAAGAAGAATGGAGAAGATCTCCTCCCGTGAGAGTGTGCCGTCGACACGGATGAGCCGGCAGCCTTCGGGGAGGTTGGAGAAGAACTTCTCGTAGTTTTCCCTTACCTTGGTCTGATAATCCTGCTTCTCATATATTTCCTTGTCGCTTCCGCGGCTGTCGATCCTGCTGATGCAGTCTTCAACGGGGGTATCGACATAAAGCACCAGCTCAGGGTAGGGAAAACGGCTGTTGAGCATCATCACTGCATCGGGATCGAAGCCTATGCTCTGATAGGCAAACGAGGAGAAAAAGTACCTGTCAGAGATAACAATCTCTCCATTCTGTAAATGTGAAATGATGCCGTATTCCGGATTGTTGATATGATTATCTCTGTCTGCAGCGAATAAATAGGCTATCGTTGACTGTGGAACCTTGATCTCTCCGGAAAGGACTCTCCGGATGAATCTGCCTGTCTCGTAGATTGTCGGTTCTGCTGTTCTGAACACGGGGAGCCCCTTGTCCTGCATGTAGGCTTCGAGGTTCTTGAGCTGCGTTGTGGTGCCGGCTCCGTCAAGGCCTTCGAGCACCCAGAATCCCTTCAATATCTCTGACATCTTCAGTTCCTCCGTGTGATGGGATAATACTACACACAAAATACACAATATTTCAATTGAGTTCGGTTACTTTAAACAAGAACAATTGTTATAATCAGTGCGATGAAGTTCCGACGAACAGTCTCATCAGTCGTAGCCTCTGTGTTTCTCGTTGTAGCTGTACTGCTTGTGGTTCTGCAGCTGCGCCTTGCTACGTACGGCATGGACAAGGTCCGTTCAATCATCAGAAGCTTCCTTCCCAGCGGCGATTCTGCCATCCAGATCCAGGCGGAGGGGATGGAGAGCACCCTTATGCGGTCGCTTAAGGTCAACAACCTCAGCCTGAGTGTCGAGGGCAGACCGGTTGCCGCTGTTTCAGACATAAGCATCTCCCTGACTCTGTGGGATGTGATCAAACTTGCTCTGGGAAAGGGTTCCCGGAATCTGGCTGTCAGCATCAATGACATCACGATCACAGCAGATGAGAAGTCAATCGATACCTTGCTCGGCACGTTGGGAAAGACGACCTCCGAGGAAAATCAGGAACAAACATCCCGGGGGCAGGAACCCAAGAAGAATCCTTTCCTTGAGATGGGTATCAGCGCAAGCATCAGAAACCTGAGCATACATGCAGATTACAGGGGCTTTTCCCTGGCAAGCGACGGCATCAATGCCTCAGCCGGGGTCGGTGCAGGACTTGCCCTGGAAAGCGCCGAACTGAACATTCCCGAAATCGAGGTCTCCGGAGATGCCCTTCAGGGAAGGAGGGCCGCAGTCAGGGACATAAGGGCCTCGGTAGGTTCGGATCATATAGCCTATATCTCTGTCCTTGCAGGTTCCTATTCGGATATCGCACAGATTTCGGAGCTCTCTGCAATCGCCCAGCTTCAGGACGGTACCGTTTCCGCGGCTCTGTTCATAAAAAACGGATTTGCCTCGGTTCCCGTAAATGATTCCGTAATCCGCCTGTCAGCTGATTCCACGACAGTTTCCGCAAACTACGGCCTAAGCGATTCCCATGCGGCTTTCACGCTATCTGTGGAGGACATCGGTTTCTCCAACGGTGAAGGAGGCATGTCGTTCGATGCATCCTCCATCGGTGCCGAAGGGTCATACGACGGCAAGGATGCCCTTTCCATGGATATGGCAATAGGCAATATCCGAGGAAAGGCACCGAATGCCGAAATCGATGCGAACGATCTGAAAGCAGAGGTCGGCCTGATGCTCGGAAGCCAGAGCGCACTCGGACAGGTGAGTCTTGGAAACGCACAGATCGTTAACCTCACAGGTTCTCCCATGAAGAGGATCTGGACAGACGGCAGCACGATGGATTTCTCCTATACGCATCAGAGCCTGTCCACAAGATTCAGGACCGCAGCCGGCGGAGAGCATGATGATTCGCTGATAGGCAAATTCAGTTTCAATATCGATGCGAACGCCCAGACCAGAGACAACACAAAGCTTTCGGTTGCATCCATAGCAATCCGGGATATCGATGCCGCATCGCTTGCCGATAAGGCAAACATCGTTCTCGATATGGATGAACAGGGAAACCTGCATGCCGCGCTGGATGCCGGAAGCTCCTTCGAGTTGTCTGCAGACTATCAGATAGCCAGCGGTGAAGCTCTTCTGAATGTCTATATCACGGATCTGGTCCCTGCATTGTTCCGGGCTCCCTATGAGAGATTCCTGTCTTCGGTCGGGGCAATAGGGCAGGAGACTCAGCTGAACGGAAACATGGTGGTTTCTGCACATGCAACCGAGAGCTTCGCCGACTACATGAGAAACGTCCATGAGGGCGATTACTCCCGCTTGAGTTTCAGCAGCCCGTTCGATTTGTTCTCCGACGGAAGAATCTCCGTCAATACTGCAGTCGGAAACCTCGCTATCGGCGCATCGCCCGTAAGCGCAACCCTGACTCTTGAAGCCACGGTCAACGAATCCCTTGGCGAAATCCAGACCCTGGCAGTCTCTACCGGAGGAATCAGAGTTTCCTACAGCGGAACCATAGACCTGAAGCAACTGATTCCCGACGGAATCCTTTCCCTTCAGAAATCTTCGGACGGCAGCTCTCTTGCCACGCTTACTTTCAGCTACGAGAAGGGCGAGAGGCAGCATACATTCCTCTTTGAATCCCCTTATCTGGACGGAGGCCTCCACGGCAATGTTAACTGGGAAGACCTTTACGACATCGTTGTGGACGGTGTATTCGAGGCCTCCTTCTTCCCGCAGGAGCTTCATTTCTCTGCAGAGGTGTTCCCGAATCCCCTGAACATCACCTTCAAGGGCGACAATCTGGACCTCGATGTCTGGATGGATGACGGAATGCTCCTCGGCCTGGGATACCTTGACGATCTGGAGTTCTATCCTTCGGAAAACATGATTGTACGGGCCTCAAGTGCCCTTGTCGGCAGTTATGACACCCAGGAACACGGTTTTGCAATAGATCTCATCGATTTCTCTGTTCTGGTTTCCGATTCATTTGAAATCGGATTCGACCTTTCCCTGACGGACCACAGCTTCTTCCTTTCGAATCTCAGACTCGGCAACCGCGGAGAAGATTCCATCTACAAGGGAGAAGTGGACTTTACGTTCTCGGATATTCCCAGCCTGCTGAAACTGGATACTTCTTCGGTCAGGGGAACCGTGAACCTGCTGAAATCAAATTCAAGAACCGCCCTCAGGGGAGCTGCGACAGACAACCAGTTCTATCTTGATTTCTACAACAGGGGCATCGGGGAAGAATCGCTGAATGCAAGTCTTTCCATACTGGGACAGAGGGAAAACGCCCTCTATGCAACTGTCAACCTGATCTGGGGCAGTGAGGGCAGCAACGAGTTCAACTTCAGCGCCCTCTATGACGACAAGAAAATCAACCTCTATGATTCCTACGGAAAGCTGGGGAACCTGAGCATCGACGATATCAACCTCCTTGTCGATCTCGGACATCTGACGCTGAACGGCGCCCTGAATTTCCGGAACGAAATCACAGGCATGAGCATGGAGACCAAGACCCAGAGCGGAAAGCTAACGATTTCCGCAAGCGGACCTGAGGTTTCAAGCGGATTGCTTCAGGCTTTCATAGGACTGGATTACGGTTTCGATTTCAGGATCGGTCTCTCCGACATCACGCTCTCCGACGGATATACCATGGCGGATACCCAGGTGGACATGCATATGGAGAACGGCCTTCTGTCTCTAAGCGGAAGCCTGATCAACGGCAGCTACAATACGGATAGCGGCTATCTGGATATTGAGATCGACGAAGACATACTGTTCGGTTTCAAGGCAAGAGGCTATATCGGCGATACCCTCGACCTGATGGTCTCCGACATCAGTTTCCCGCTTCCAATCCTGAACCAGTTCATTGGTAATCCCACCTTCAGCTTCACGAACGGCCTGATAGAGGGCGATGTCCTCATCCAGGGGCCTCTCTCCAATCCGAGCCTCTACGGAATGGTCTATTGCCAGTCCTATGAAATGACATTGTTCTTCCTGCCTGACCAGATCATCACGGCAAAGAACGTTGCGCTTTCGCTGAACGACCATTCGCTTCTTGTTTCAAGGACGCCCATGGCCGGTTACAGCGAGGCAGACGGACGCTACTTCTACGGTGATGTCGCCGTCGACATCGTCATGCAGGGGCTGGGGGTTGAGACCTTTGACGTAAGTCTGAATATCAACAAGGACACTCCGATTGACTTCTGGCTTCCGATGCTGATGGGCAACAACGATTTCGAGATCCGCGGAGATGTTTCGGGATATGTAGACTTCTCTGTCAATGCCGGCAGACCGAAACTAACGACCGATATCGACGTATCGTCCATGCTCATCGACTTCAGGTTCGACAACACGATGCCTCAGTGGTTCTACAATCAGAAGAAGGTTCCCTCCGATATGGATATCACGATGACAACGGGCCACGATGTGGAGTTCTACTATCCTGAGAAGGACAACCCCTTCATCAATTTCACATTTGCCGAGGACCGTACAGTGCGTCTGATGCTCGAAGACGGATCATTCAAGACCGATGGCGGCATTGCCCTCAAGACAGGGCAGGTCTACTACTTCCAGAACGACTTCATTATCAGGGAGGGAAGTGTGGACCTCTCCCAGCGCAGATTCGCAGGATTGGAGAATTCCGTACCGTTTGTCCTGAACCTTACAGCTGAGATCACCGACTACGATTCCGACGGAAACAAAGTCATCATCAGCATGATTCTGCAGAATGCGACGTTGGATAACATCAATCCGCGTTTCACAAGTACTCCCGCCAAGAGCGAGAACGAGATACTGGCCATGCTCGGCCAGAGCGTGCTTGCGTCGGGAGCTTTGGACAGGACCTTGTCCCTGTCTTCGCTGGCCCGCTTTGCCAGAACCGCCCGTGATGCCCTGACGAGGGTAGGCGTGATCGAGTCCAACAAGAACTACTCGATTACCGGTACGGTCCGCAATGCACTTGGTTTGGATATCTTCTCGGCCCGTTCGAATATCCTTTCCAATGTCATAATCGATGCCCTTCCGGGAGAGCTGACCGGAAGGCGAGACATAAGCATGCTTGCCCGTTATCTGGACAGGACTTCGCTCTTTGCAGGCAAGTATGTGGGGGACAACTGGTTCGTAAAGGTGCGTCTGATGCTGAAGGCTGACAGCAATGTCAAGCTTTCAAACAAGGTCGGACACTTCCTTGCGAAGGATCTGATACTTGATACGGAGATAAGCCTTGACTGGGATACTCCGATGGGAACTCTGAGCGTGTTCACACAGCCTCGAGAGTTGTCTGTTTTCGATATTTTGGATACTATTGGTTTCAGTGTAACCAAACAGATACAGTTCTAGATTGATATATTGTATCTTCGGGAGACGTTTGATGAAAAGAAAATTGATTTTGGCTTTGATCCTGACACTTGCGGTTCTCTTTGCCGCAACCGCAGCCGACGCCTGGTATTATAACATGGAGATTTCGGAGTTCTCCTTCTCCGGACTCAAGAACATCAGGGAATCCGATGTCAACGATGCCCTTTATGTCTACCGTTACAAGCCGTTCACCAATGAGCTGTTCGCGGAACTCCAGGAGAAACTCTATGCCATCGACGGTGTTGATTTCTTCACGGCAGATGCCGAGAAAACAGAAGCCGGAGGACTCAGAATAGTCTTTGAATTCTATGAGATTCCCATGATCAGTGCCATCAATTACGATGGGAACAGCGCCATCAAGACCAGGGAACTGAGAGAGGCGGTCACTGCCATCGGCGTAGGAAAGTTCATCGATCCGTCCACGAAATCCGTGTTCACAAGCGCGGTCGACCAGATCAGGGCCGCCTATACAGCCAAGGGCTTTCTGAATGTCCCCATCGACTATGAGATCGAAGAGGACCAGGAGAACAGTTCCTACAAGGTTACGTTCAACATCACCGAAGGCGAGCAGACCAGGGTCACCAAGTTCATCTTCACGGGCAACGAGCACTTCGATGCCGCCAGCCTCAAGAAGGAAGTCAAATCCAAGGTCAAATCCCTGTTCAACAACGGATATCTCGACGAGGACAAGCTGAAGGCCGATGCCGCCAATATCGCAGCATACTATCAGAAGAACGGCTACATCGATGTCATCGTCTCCGATCCGATCATCACCTATGTCGAGTCTCCCAGCACCAAGTATCTTGCCGCAACGGTCACCTTCGACATCGTAGAGGGCCAGCAGTGGTTCTACGGCGGCATGGAGGTCACGGGAAACACCATCTTCAGCGATGAGGAAATCAAGAGCGTTCAGTCCATGAAGGTCGGTTCGGTTCTCAACCTCGAGACCGTGCAGGCTGAGTACGGTGCAATTGCAGATCTTTACTACAACGACGGTTACATTGCCAACGGCATGGATATCTCCAATATCCGTGACGATACCAACATGACCGTCAAGTTCTATCTTGATATCACGGAGGGCCCGCAGGCAACTGTAGAGGAGATCCTGATCACGGGTCTTTCGAAGACCAAGGAATATGTCATGCGCCGTGAGCTTGCAATCAAGCCGGGCGACATCTTCTCAAAGGCCAAGCTGGTCACAAGCGCGCAGAACCTCTACAACACGGGCCTTCTTGCAAATCTTGATTATGACCTCATGTACGGCCAGGCGGACAACGGCGTGATCCTGGAGTTCAAGCTCGAAGAGGGCAAGACAAAGGACATTCAGTTCGGTGCCACCTTCGGAGGTACATTGAACCAGTTCCCGGTATCGGGCTTCGTACAGTGGCAGGACCGCAACTTCATGGGCAAGGCCCAGACCGTGGGAATCGGCGTGACGCTTTCTCCTGATACCCAGTCAGTTGATCTGAGCTTCGGGGACAACTGGTTCCGTGACCACAGATGGTCCAACTCCATAAGCTTCGGATTCTCACACTCCGCACACAGCGGAGAGCTCCAGCTCGGAACCAATGCTCCCGTGTACTACAACGGACGTAACGGATCCGAGACCTGGCCTTTGGGATACTCATCACCCAGCCAGTGGACGCTTTCCAACAACGAGTACCCGTCAGCAAGGGATCTGATGAAATATGACCTGTTTACCTTCTCGGTAGGCTACAATACCGGTTATACCTTCATCTACGATGTCGGCAGACTCTCGCTCTTCGGCGGTGCATCGGTCAGCCTCAACAAGGCTTTCTATGACCAGAAGTACATTCCGTTCGAGAAGCTGATCTTCCAGTACGGTCAGAAGTGGCAGTTCTCCAACAAGATCAGCATGGGAGTCCAGTGGGACGGCAGAGACTATGTCACGAATACCACGAAGGGATATCTGCTGAGCACTTCCGTAACATATGCCGGAGGAATTCTCGGAGGTCTTTCGAACTACATCAAGCTCAATACCTCGGCTGCCGGATATCTCAAGCTCTTCTCCGTCAAGCTGAAGGAAGAGGGGACAAAGAATATAATGCTGTGCCTCTCCACATCGGCAAGCTTCATGTTCGACCAGTTCTACAACTATGAGAAACAGGGCCTCAGGTTCTGGGATCCGAAACTCGGTGCAACCAAGTATGAGATGCTCTACATCGACGGTATGACAATCGGACGCGGATTCAATATGGTAATTGACCAGGCCTTCCTGTGGGACAACATGCTCGAGATCAGCTATCCTCTTGTCGAGAACATCCTCCAGGCCGAACTCTTCGTAAGTGCCACGGGTGTCAATTCCGAGCTCAATCAGGTCAAACAGGGCATCAACTGGTATTTCGCCGCAGGCGGCGGTATAAGGCTCAAGATCCAGGGCTTCCCGCTCGGTCTGTACCTTGTGAAGAACGCTACGTTCAAGCATCCTTATGTCGCATCCATGGAAGGTGACAGAACCTTCGAGTGGGTCGGAGGATCCTTCTTCCACGGAAAGCGTGAAACAAGCGGAATGAGCCTTGTGCTTGCAATCTCAACTTCATTGATCTAAAGAAATTATGGCTGAAACTCCTTTGATGAAGCAATACCGCGAGATGAAGAGCCAGTATGCGGATATGGTGCTCTTCTTCCGCCTCGGAGACTTCTACGAGATGTTCGACGAGGATGCAAGGGAGGTATCGGCCCTTCTGAATCTGACTCTGACGCATAGGGGAGATTCCCCCATGTGCGGTATTCCCTTCCACGCAGCCAAGAACTACATAAAGAGGCTCCTGGACTGCGGGAAGAAGATCGCCATATGCGAGCAGCTGGAGCTTTCGGATAATTCCAAGGCCCTTGCACGAAGGGAAGTGGTGCGCATCGTCACCCCTGCTACCGTTGTGGACGAGGACTTTCTGGATGACAAGAGCTTCAACTACATTATCTGCTTCTTCCAGCACGCCCTGGCTTTCTGCGATGTCTCCACCGGCGATTTCCACATCAGGGCTCTTGATTCAAAGAATAAGGCTCAGTCGGTGCGTACCGCTTTGCAGCAGATTGCCCCGCGCGAGGTCCTGGTCTGTGAGGACGAGTACTTTCTGGATTTCGACTTCAAGGCTACCATCGACAGCTATCCTGCAATGGTCACGAAGCTTGCTCCCTGGTACTTCACCCAGAAAAGCTGCTACAAGATCCTCTGCGAGCAGGCCAAGGTAAAGAGCCTTGCTTCCTACGGGCTGAAGGACAACGACCGGCTGGTCTGTCCTGCCGGAGCCCTGATCCGTTACATTACAGAGACCTCAAAGAGTTCGGTCAGCCATCTGACGGACTACAAGGTGGATGACGAAGAGAGTTTCGTCGCTATGGACGAGAGCTCCAGAAAGAACCTGGAGCTGTTCTCCAACCTTTATGACGGGTCCTCCAGATACTCGCTCTTCGACTGCATAAACCGCACCTGCACAAGCGGCGGAAGCAGGCTTCTGAAGAACTGGATTTCTTTCCCGCTCAGGGATTTACAGCAGATTCGCTTCAGACAGGACTGGGTTCGGTTCTTCGTGGATAATCCAGATGAACTTTCCCGCGTCCGTGAGGCCCTGGGAACGGCACGGGATCTCAACCGTCTTGTCACCAGGGTGATGCTCAAGAGAGCGGTTCCGCATGATCTTGTGGGTATAAAACAGACCATCGGAAGCTTCTTCAACCTTGTCTCATCCAATCCCGACAGGTATTTCTCCCTTCTTGAGACATCTCTGGATCAGAATGCTCTCTCGGAGTGCGCAGAACTGATGAACAGGATAGACAGGGCGATCAACGACCAGTGTCTGGGCCAGTTCCAGGAAGGTCAGGTCATCCTGGACGGCTACGATGAGCTACTGGACCAGAGAAGGGCCCTCAAAGATCACAGCGACGAGATTCTCAAGAGCTATCTGGAGAAGGTAAAGGCAGACAGCGGGCTCTCGATCCTGAAGCTCGGATACAACCGCGTCTTCGGCTACTATCTTGAAGTTCCCAAGGGCCAGGTATCCAAGGCGCCCGACTACTTCTACCGCAAGCAGACGCTGGTCAACGGAGAGCGCTTTACCACTGACGAGCTCATGCAGTATGAGAAGGACATCCTGCAGGCCAATGCCCAGGCAGAGACCCTGGAGCGTCAGCTCTACGATGAGATTCTTGCAGAGGTTCTCAAAATAGATGCCCATCTGAACTCGATCGGTCATTTTCTTAACACTATAGATGTATTCCAGAGCCTCGCTACACTTGCAGTCGATTCTTCCTATGTCTGCCCTCAGATGACGGAAGAAGATGTTCTGGAAATCCGGGACGGCCGCCATCCCGTTGTCGAGAGACAGCTAGGACCAGGCAAGTTCGTATCCAACAGCCTGGATATGTCCATCAGGTTCTCTTTGATAACCGGCCCGAACATGGCAGGAAAATCAACCTATCTGAGGCAGAATGCCCTGATAATCCTTCTTGCCCATATGGGAAGCTACGTTCCTGCCACAAGCGCCAGAATCGGTATTGTGGACAAGATCTTCTGCCGAGTCGGTGCCATGGACAACCTGGCCAGAGGCGAGTCCACGTTCCTCGTGGAGATGCAGGAGGCAGCCTTCATACTGCGCAACTGCACTCAGCGGTCCTTTGTTATAGTGGATGAAATCGGACGCGGAACCAGCACCCAGGACGGAATGTCCATTGCCTACGCCATAATGAAGAGCCTGATAGAGAAGGGCGCCAAGACCTTGTTTGCAACCCACTATCATGAGCTGACTATGCTGGATACTTCCGGAATAAGGCTCCTGACTCTGGATGTCCTGGATGAAAAGGGCAGCGTCACTTTCCTCAGAAAGGTCAAGGACGGAGTTGCCAATTCAAGCTACGGAATCCATGTCGCCAAGATGGCCGGAGTACCGGCAGCTGTAGTCAGGGATGCAAAGAGCTTCCAGAGCAGGCATTTTGCAGATTATTCGATGAATCAGGGGAGCCTTTTCACTTCGGATGCAGAGTATGAAGAAAACCCCCAGAGCTCCGAATCCGAAATCCGAAGCGAGCTGAGGGCTATCAATCTGGATGAAATCACTCCGATGCAGGCCCTGATTATCCTTTCCAGACTGAAGGAACTCTCAGAGCAGGACAGCTGATCAGACGCCCTGATTGCGTCCGCAGCAGTTCTTGTACTTCTTGCCGCTTCCGCAGGGGCAGGGATCGTTGCGTCCTACCTTCGGGGCTGTCCTTACGACCTGTACGGGGGCTACGGCACCTGCGTTGACGCTCTGGCGGGCGGCCTGCTGCTGGGCAGCGGCCATTGCACCGAACGAAAGACCTTCGCGGTGTGTCTCGACAATCCTTCTGGGGGCTGCTGTTCTCGGAGCAGGGCCCTCGGTCTTTATCTGGACCTTGATGACAGTCTTTGCAACCGTGCTCTTGATCTGGTCTATCATCCTGTCGAAGATATCGGATCCCTCGAGCTTGTACTCGATGAGCGGGTTCTTCTGGGCATAGGTCCTGAGCGAGACTGAGTCCCTGAGGTCCTCAAGCTCCTCGAGGTGGTTCTGCCATCTGGTATCGATCTGCTTGAGGTACATCTGGCGGATGAACATCGAGAAGACTTCGGGACCTGTGATCTGCACCTTTGCATTGATGAGATCCGCCACATCGTTCTTAAGCCTTTCCGCAAGCTGCTCGGAAGGCAGTTTCTCGTCTCCGCTCTGGGGTTTGTATTCGTATCCGATGCTGTCCAGTAGGCTCTGATGCAGGCTCTGGAGATTGCGGACTCCGTTCTTCATGCCTTCCTGCTCGATGTCGAAATCGATGTACTCTCCGCAGGCGTTGATGGCTCTCTGGATTATGTTCTTGTCCACGAGGATCTCGTCACGCTGGGAGTAGATGAAGTTTCTCTGCTCGTTGAGGACGTCGTCGTACTCCAGAAGGCGCTTTCTGATGTCGAAGTTGCGCTCCTCGACGCGCTTCTGGGCGCTTTCGATGACACGGCTGACCATAGAGTGCTCCAGAGGCTCGCCCGTGTTCATTCCGAGCCTGCCGACCATGGCCTTGAGGCTGTCCTTTGCAAAGAGCCTGAGCAGGGTATCGTCGAAACTGACGTAGAATCTGGATGTTCCGGGGTCTCCCTGACGTCCGGCTCTTCCGCGAAGCTGGTTGTCAATGCGTCTGGACTCATGGCGCTCCGTACCGAGGATATAGAGACCTCCGAGGGCCTTGACTTCCTCGTAGTTTGCCTTCCACTGGTCGTAGGTCTTTTCCCTTGCTTCCTTAAGCTGCTCTTCGGTTGCCTCCGTGCCGCAGATCTTGCGGGCAAGGGCATCCGGAGATCCGCCGAGCTTGATATCGGTTCCACGTCCGGCCATGTTGGTCGCCACCGTGACGGCACCCTTGGCGCCGGCGTTCTCGATGATCGTTGCCTCACGCGCGTGGTTCTTTGCGTTCAGGACCTCATGAGGGATTCCCATCTTGCGAAGCAGAGCGCTGATGAGCTCGGACTTCTCGATAGATACCGTACCGACGAGAATGGGCTGTCCGGTCTCGTGTACGCGCTTGATCTCCTCACAGATTGCCTTGTACTTGAACTGGTCGTTCAAAAAGACATAGTCATCCAGATCCTGCCTGATGACGGGCAGGTGAGTGGGGATGACGACGACATCGAGGTTGTAGATCTGATTGAACTCGGTTGCTTCGGTATCTGCGGTTCCGGTCATGCCTGAGAGCTTGTCGTACATCCTGAAGAAGTTCTGGAAGGTGATGGTCGCAAGGGTCTTGTTCTTGCCCAGGATCCTTATGTGCTCCTTGGCCTCGATTGCCTGGTGCAGGCCGTCCGAATAACGTCTTCCGTGAAGGATTCTTCCTGTAAATTCATCTACTATCTGGATTTGGTTGTCGGCGATGACGTAGTCCGTATCTTTGTGATAGAGGTGCTTCGCAACCATGGCCTGGGTTACGTAGTGGATGTATTCGAAATTCTCGTCATCGTAGAGCGAACCCTGGATGATGTTGAAACGCTTGAGAAGCTCCTCCATGTGGACCATACCTTCAGTGGTGAAGCTGACGCGCTTGGACTTCTCATCCAGCATGTAGTCTCCCTCGGGTTCGAGCTTTGCCCCTTCCTCAAAACGCGCGAAGGCGCTGACGACCGGATACTCTCCGGTCTCGGGGTCTTTCTCGCATTCCTTGAAATACTGGGTGATTTTCTCTGCGTTGCGGGCCTTATCGGTATCGTCATCGGCCTGGCCTGAAATGATGAGCGGGGTCCTGGCCTCATCGATGAGGATCGAGTCGATCTCGTCTATGATGCAGTAGTGGTGCTTGGGCTGGATCTTGTCCTGGGCACGCAGCTTCATGTTGTCACGAAGGTAATCGAAGCCGAATTCGTTGTTGGTTCCGTATGTGACGTCACAGCTGTAGGCCTGTCGGCGTCTCTCGTTGTCCATGTTGGAAAGAATCACGCCTACGGTGAGGCCGAGGAAGCTGTAGATTGGGCCCATCCACTGGGCGTCACGCTCTGCAAGGTAGTCGTTGACGGTGATGATGTGCACGCCTTTGCCTTCGAGGGCGTTGAGGTATCCTGCAGGGACGCTGGTAAGGGTCTTTCCTTCACCGGTCTTCAGTTCCAGGATCTTGCCTTCATGGAGGACGATGGCTCCCATGATCTGCACGTCGTAGTGGCGCTCGCCCAGTACCCTGAATGCGGCTTCACGCACCAGCGCGAATGCCTCCGGAAGGATCTGGTCCAAGGTCTCTCCGTCATTGATTCGCTCCTTGAACTTCTTGGTCTGAAGGGGGAAGTCCTCGTCCTTGAGGCTCTTTGCCCAAGGCTCGAATGAGTTGACTTTATCTACTATGGGCCTGAGATGCTTCAGGTCCTTGTCTTTCTTGCTGCCGAAAATAGCTGTGAAAATACTCATGGAATCAATTATATTAATTTTTCAGGCTATCGGATAGCTAATTTGTCTTTCTTTGTTTATAATAGGTGTGTATATTTGACACAGGTTAAAAACTAATTGACACAGAAGAGGAACAGATGAAGTATCTTACGGCATTAGACTACGTTCTTTTCGTGATATTCATGATCGGGGGAATCTGGGGAGCCATCAAGGGCTTTCTGGATGAGATTGCCTCCAAGTTCGGTTTCATTCTGGGCTTTCTGCTTGCCCTGATGTATACACATTCGCTGAGTCCGGTTTTCGTGAACAAGCTTGCATTCCCGGCATGGCTTGCAGCTTTCGTGTCCTATTTCCTCATTTTCATTGCCGGATATCTTGTGATGAAGGGTTTCGGCTCGATCATGCTGCATATAGTCGATACCGCGCATCTTTCGGTAGTGGACAATATCCTGGGGTTCTTCCTGGGACTCATCGAGGCCTTCTGCCTCTTTGCCGCCTTCGAGTACATCCTCGGTTTCCAGAATGTGTTCAACCTGCAGCATTACTTCGAGGAGAGTCTTTTCTCTAGCAAGCTCATCATGCCGTTTGCAAATGCCTGTGCATCGACCATAACCAATTTCGTGAGCGGAGTCTGATATGATTCTGGGCGGATTGGACAAAACTCAGGCCGAAGTGGCCCCGCTTCTGGAAGAACTGTGCAAAGACAGGGTGTTTCCGAATGCAGTGCTCTTTTCCGGAGAACGCTGCAGCGGCCGCATGTTCGCTTCCCGTGCAGTCTGCCAGAGGCTTCAGATCCCGTCTGAGAACGTGATAATCGTCTCCGACAGAAACCATTCCTACCGCATCAGGACTGCCATCGAACTGTACAAGAAGCATAGAAACGACAGTGCCAAGCGTTTTCTGCGAGAGAATGTATCGATTCTCCTCCAGCAGTATCACGGTGCATTGATGGACGGTCAGAACACCGTAGCTGCAAAAAAGAAGTTCTCCGATGCCGCTGAAGCTACCGATGTCCTCAGGGAACTTGAGAGTACTTCCGATACGGATGCCGCTGCCGTGGCAGACAAGCTGCTGAAGGCTCTTTCCCCGCTGACGGAGGGCAACCGTATCGCTTCCGTATCCGTAGGACAGGTGCGCGCAATCCGTGACTGGTGTGCCACATCGTCAATGGACGGGGGGCAGAAATTCGTAATCATCGAAGGCCTGGAGAATGCCGGCGACGGTGCGGTCAATGCGCTTCTGAAGACTCTTGAAGAGCCTCCCGAGGGCAGCCACTTCATTCTGATTTCCGAGAATGCAGGGCGCATTCCCGCCACCATACTCAGCCGTGTGCGCAAGTTCCGCTTTAAGAGCTTCGGTCCCGAAGAGAAGGCCTATGTCCTCAATTCCCTGTTCGTGGATCCTTCCAGATACGAGGACCTTCAGCAGTTCTTCCTGCAGGGGAGCGGAATCGACGACAGGATGCTTTCGGAGTCCGCATCCGCTCTTCTGGAGAAGAAGGATCTGGATATTCCCGCCCTGGTATCGGTTCTGGAGAAGACCCAGGCCTGGGATACCTTCTTCAATCATGTCATAGACAAGATCCGTCTTTCATTTACCGAGGGGAAACTGGACCAGAGAAGGACCGAGTACCTTCTCAAGGCCGTCAATGAGGCCGTGACAAAGGGGAAGACCTACAACCAGACCAAGCGCCTTACGTTCGACTTCGTGGTCTACAGGATACGGGAGGTCATCAGATGAGCCAGTTCGTAAAGAAAGCCTCGACGAAAATCGAGAAGCTTCCGGCAGAGGAAATCCTTCGCATCATAGATACCCAGAACTCCGACCTGAAGATCCGCAACGTGATTCTGGATAATTCCTTCGAGGGCAGTCTGATGGTCTCGGATTCGGGCAACGTGATGTATCTGAACAACACGCTTACAAGCCTGATGCCTCTGGCCTCAAGGAAGAAGTATGCCGATGTCAATGTAAGCAAAGTCATCGTAAACAATGAGATACTTTCATTTATAAAGTCCTTTCTGCAGTCTTCGGACAACCACAAGAGCGAGTTCTTCGAGGTGGATGACCCCTCTGTGGGCACAAGGGCTCTGGACTGCAGCGCAACAAGGCTTTTCGAGTACGAGGCCTGTCTGTTCATCTTCCGTGACGTGACGTTCTTCAACCGCTTCAAGGAGGAGTTCCGCAAGAACGAGAGCCTTGCCCAGATGACGACCATGGCCGCCGGCGTAGCCCATGAGATTAAGAACCCGCTGGCATCGATCTCCATCTATCTCCAGCTGATGGACAAGATGATGGAGAAGAACGGCTCGATGACACGGGAGGAGGCCCATAAGTATCTGGACGTCGTGAGCGAGGAGGTCGACCGCATCAACAAGATTGCGGTTGATTTCCTGTTTGCGGTAAAGCCAATGAAGGTTGACCTTTCGGTGTGCAACATCAACGATATAGTCCGAAAGACCGTGGATGTGGTGAAGGCCGAGCTTGCGGAGAAGGGCATAGAGCTTGGTGTGAACCTTGCAACTTCGCTCCCGAAGGTCTTCGCGGACTGCTCCCTGATGCAGCAGTCGATTCTGAATCTGGTCAAGAATGCCATGCAGGCCATGCCTCAGGACAGGAAGAACCCCTCGATCGTCATCAGTACCTTCATCGAGTCGGATATGGTCAAGATTTCCGTGCAGGACAACGGCTGCGGCATGACGGAGGACCAGATGAGCAAGATCTTCGAGCCTTACTATACCACCAAGTCCTCTGGTACCGGGTTGGGGCTTACGGTGCTGTTCAAGATCATGAAGCAGCACGGAGGCGATGTGACCGTGCATTCGACTCAAGGTGAGGGTTCCGAGTTCATCCTGCAGATTCCCGTGCCCCAGAACGAGAGATTCCGCATTGCCGATACCAGGCAGGGGGAGTGATTATGAAGAGAAACATACTTGTCGTAGATGATGAGAAATACATACGCGAAGGTCTGGTGGCGGCCCTTGAGCTGGACGGCTACAACGGTCTTCAGGCCGAGAACGGTGAGATTGCATGGAAGATGGTCAACAATCAGGCCATCGATATGGTCATCACCGACCTGCGCATGCCCGATATGAGCGGCTCAGAGCTTCTCAAACGCATCTACAGCACCTATCCCACAATCCCTGTCGTCGTGCTCACGGGTCACGGGACAATCGAGGATGCCGTAACTGCCATGCAGAACGGTGCAGTGGACTTTCTGACCAAACCCGTCAATCTGGATCATCTTTCGGTACTGATAAAGAGATCGCTTGCCGGCAAGGATATGGCCGACAAGAACAGGGAATTGAGGACCGAGCTGGAGAACCTCAAGAAGAAAAGCGGATACACCAGCATTATCGGCAAGAGCCAAAAGGTCCTCAAACTCATAGAGACCATCCAGCAGATTGCACCTTCAAGGGCATCGGTGCTGATAACAGGCGAAAGCGGAGTCGGCAAGGAGCTGGTTGCAGATGCCATTGTAAATTATTCAGACAGAAGGGATAAGCCTTTTGTCAAGGTGCACTGCGCAGCCCTGAATGCCAACCTTCTGGAGAGCGAGCTCTTCGGCCATGTGAAGGGTGCCTTCACCGGCGCAATCGCAGACAAGAAGGGCCGTTTCGAGCTTGCGGACGGCGGAACCATCTTCCTCGATGAAATCGGGGAAATCGATCCCAGCACCCAGATCAAACTCCTGCGAGTGCTTCAGGAGCGTGAGTTCGAGAAGGTAGGCGGAGAAAAGACCATCAAGACCGATGTCCGCGTGATTGCGGCAACCAACAGGAACCTCGAAGAGGAGATAAAGAAGGGCAACTTCCGTGATGACCTCTACTACAGGCTCAATGTAGTGAATCTCCCGGTTCCGCCGCTTCGGGAGCGCAAGGAAGACATCTTCCTTCTTGCAACGTCGTTTCTCAACGAGTTCTGCAAGGAAAACAAGAAGAACATAGACGGTTTCTCCAATGAGGCAAGAAGCGCCATAGCCGGCTATGACTGGCCGGGCAACATCAGGGAGCTTCGGAACTGCGTAGAGAGTGCGGTCGTGATGTGCAGGGGAAGCCAGATTGAACTGGGCGACCTTCCTCCGGCAGTAAGCCGCGCCAGCAAGACGGACAGCGTGGAGATAGAACTCGGTACGACCATGGATGAGGCCGAGAAACGCATCATCCTGGGAACCGTGGCCTGGTGCAAGGGCAACAAGTCCAAGGCAGCCGATGTCCTGGGGCTGGGAAGAAAGACAATAATCAGAAAGATGCAGGAGTACGAAGCCGCTCCATGACGGAAGAGCAGATATACAACATCTTCGACGATGGCGGGCTTCTATGCGGCAAGCTCGATACCTTCGAGTTCCGCGAAGGTCAGCTCTGCATGGCCCTCGATGTCCTCAAATCCTATGAAACCAACGGGATAGCTGCCATAGAGGCCGGTACTGGTATCGGCAAGAGCTTTGCCTACCTGGTGCCTGCGCTCTACTACGCCTTCGATGACGAGGAGGACCGCACCGTAATAGCAACATCCACCATCAATCTGCAGCGTCAGCTGATGGACAAGGACCTTCCGGCGCTGTTCAAGGTCCTGGGAAAGGAGTGCAAGGTCGCGCTGGCCGTAGGAAGGAACAACTACCTCTGCCTGCGCCGTCTTGCAGAGCTTGTGAGGGACAATGAGCTTTATGCCTACGACGGAGTTTCCGAGATCTCCAAGCTGAACAGTTTTGCGGCGGAGACGGAAACCGGACTCAGGACCGAGTACAAGGGCAAGCTGGATTTCCAGACCTGGACCAGTGCATGCTCGGATGGGGACATGTGCATGGGCAACAAGTGCCCGTACTTCTCGGAATGCTTCTATTTCAAGGCTAAGAAAAGACTTGCGGAGGCATCGGTTATTATCTGCAACCACCATCTGCTGTTCGTGGACAGCGCTTCAAGGCTTGAGAACGAACTCGATTATTCCGCCGATGCGGTGCTTCCGCCGTTTCGGCATCTCGTGGTTGACGAGGCCCATAACATGGAGCGCCATGCAACGGACCTTTTCACTGAGACCTATTCAAGCTACTCGCTGCGCCGTCAGATGGACTACATCTATGACAACAGGGGACTCAGGGGCAACGGAACCGGCAGGATCCTCGATGATCTGCTGCCGCTCTGTTCCGACAAGAGCATCTACCAGGATATCCTTGATTTCTATGCCCTGGTCCTGGCCAAGGCGGAGACGCTGAACATGGCTACTCTCAATCTCCTGGACGTCAACAACCAGGCTCATCTTCTGTGTACGAAGCAGAACATGGGTTTTCTTGAGGGCGAGATAGGTGAAGTGGCCAAGGATGTGGTGGACAACGGCGGACGCCTTGTCGCAAAGCTCAACTCCTTTGCCTCCAAGCTCAGCGTCGATGAAAGCAGGAGTTTCAAGGTCGAAGAGCTTCAGGTCCACATCAACCGTATCTCGGATGTGCTGAGCCGCCTGGGAGAGTTCCTCAAATGGCGTGAATGGGAAGAGGACATCCACTTCCTTGATATAGAGAAGCATGCCGGAGTCCGCTATGTGACTTTCAACATAGCTCCTCTGGATGTCTCGGGTGTTCTTGCCGATGCCCTGTTCAAGAAGCTGGATTCGGTCGTGTGCACAAGCGCAACGCTGGATCTTCATGATGATTTCGCATACTGGTCGAGGGGAGTGGGCCTTCCGATAGAGGGCAGACCTTTTCTGCACAAGGTCTACGACTCTCCGTTCGACTACAAGAACCGCCTGATGCTTCTGACTCCGTTCGATACTCCGACATTCAGTCGGGAAAAGGAGCAGGAGTATGCAGATTTCACCTGCGAGACCGTCAGTGATGCGGTTTCCAGCTCAGGCGGCGGCGCCCTTGTGCTCTTTACGAGCTTCAAGCTGATGGAATATGTCTATGAGAGGCTCAAGCCGCGATTTCTGGCCCAGGGGCTTGCGACACTGAAGCAGGGCGATGCTGACCGCTATGCGCTTCTGGAGCAGTTCAAGGAGGATACCGACAGCGTTCTCTTTGCCACCGACAGCTTCTGGGAGGGCGTCGATGCCCCGGGCAATACGCTGAGGCTTGTCATCATAACCAAGCTTCCGTTCCGAATGCCGGACGATCCGATTTACCGTGCCCGCTACAGCAAGCTGGAGGAGGACGGGAAGAGCGGTTTCTACTGTCTCTCGCTTCCCGATGCCACGATGCGCCTGAAGCAGGGCTACGGGCGGCTGATGCGCCATACTACCGACAAGGGTATAGTTCTGATCCTCGATTCCCGGATAGTCTCCAAGAGCTACGGTGCCATGATGCTGCGTTCGCTGCCGGAGAGCTATCATCCCGAAACCGAGACCAGGACTCTGGGGCAGAAAATAGAGAGTTTTCTCTTCTGATATGAGGTAAGCGATGGATTCGTTCAAGGAAAGCCTTTATTCGTATCTCCTTCTCAACGGAAAACTTACGACACAGGAAATCTACAACCTGTTTCCCGAGATGAACCACAAGACGGTATCCTGGCATCTGCACCGGGAGCTGGTGAAAGGCAATATCCAGAAGGACGGACACGGTGTGTATGTCCTCGGTTCCGCGGTGCCGCAGTCCGAAGAAAGGCAGGGCAACATCCCCGAACTCAGCAAGGTGGTCTACCGGTGCCTTGAGGAATCGGGCTATGATTTCTATCTGTCGGGACTGGACTGCATGAACGGTCTTGGATTCCGCGTTGACGGGTCCTATCCTGTGATCGTGTGCGTGAAGGACTCTGACCTGAAGGATACACAGCTGCTTCTGATGCGCGAGTTCGACCTGGCCATCACGGAGGAGGAGATAGATCTTCTTTCGGAGGAGACCCTGAAGCGCCGCATCCAGTTCGTGGTGTTGAGAAGTTCGGATTTCACGTTGCAGAAGGAGCATTTCGCGTTTCCGGAGAAGGCTTTCGTGGATCTGTACTATGCCGTCACGAGGCTTGAGTACCCGCTGGATGTCTCGGAGCTGCCCCATGTGCTGAGCTTGATTTCTCCGAATGCCTACAGGTTCCGCCGCGCTACTAAGGACAGGGGATTGAGCGCCGAGCTGGATTTCCTGCTTTCCTACAACAAGGCCTTCGTAAAAGCGTTTGCCGAATACCTGTAAAAAATATCAAAAAAAGGCTCTCTATCTTTAAAAAATAGATTTCAATTTCTGATGCTACATGCTAAGATAAACCGAGGGGATTGCCATGGCCACAACGGTAGTGAAAGTGTATGAAAAACACCAGATGAATATCGCAGCCATTACCCCCCCCATACGCAAATTCATTCCGGTAAATCAATTAATTTCAATAGAATTGCTCATCAGCAAAAAGGAGTTAGCATGAAGAGGACGATCATCTTCACGTTGCTCTGCATTGTTGCGCTCTCATGCGCCTTTGCAGGTAAGACGGAAATTTCCGTTAAGGTCTCGCCGTACGCACTTCAGACGGTGAAGACATCCGGCGGAACCTACGTCTCGGACTACGGCTACGGTGTCGCAGGCGAAATCAGTACGGACGTTTGGAACAACGTGACGGCAGGTCTTGACCTGAACATCGGCATCTACAAGTTCGACGAGCTTGATTCAGACTACAACGTCATAGGTATCAGGGGAATAGTCGGATACCGCTACGATTTCACGGACAAGCTGTTCGCAAACGCTGATCTCGGGCTCGGTGTAGACCTGAGGATTGTCGGAAGTGTGGAGAATACCTCATTCAGCACTGGTCTTTATCTGGGAGGCGGATTCAGGTTCTCGGAAGAGATGGCGGTGACCGCAGGTGTTGATGTTGCTCTGTGCTTCCAGGCCTCGAAGAAATCCAAGTCGACGGACTTCGGCATGAAGACATGGCTGGGTCTGTCCATGGGGCTTTAAGGAGGAGACGGCATGAGAAAAGCTTTTACTATTATATTATCGGCACTGCTGGTTCTTTCGGTCTTCATTTCCTGTAGTCAGGAAGACCTGGTAGATGACCTGTTCAACAGCAAGATCCTTGTTACATTCGATGCCAACGGCGGAAGCGGAAGCATGGCCGAGCAGGAAGTCAAAGCAAAAACTCTGGCAGTTCTGAACGCCAATACCTTCACGAAGGAAGGTTATCTGTTTGTGGAGTGGAATACCAAAGCTGACGGAAGCGGAATGGCTTATGCCGACGGAGCATCCGTGGCTCTGACAGAGAATACAACCCTCTATGCACAGTGGCTGGATGCATCAGCTCTTATCCTTCCTACGACCACACAGCTTAACAACGGCACTGAGTACTCGATTATCTCAGATGTCACTGTTACAAGCCGTCTGGTTGTAAACGGCACTGTGACCATAAGCCTCCCGGCAGACAAGACCCTGACAGTCCCGAAGGGAATCAAAGTCGCAGAGGGCAACAGCCTCACAATCACAGGTGCCGGTACTCTGGTCATTGCTGAAACCGAGGCAGGAAAAGCCGGAATCGGCGGAGACGGCAATGAGAGCTGCGGTACGGTTGAAATCAAGGGCGGAACCATAAATGTGACAGGCGGACAGAGCGCAGCCGGAATCGGCGGTGGAAGGGATGGGAGTGGCGGAACCATCACCATTTCCGGTGGAACAGTGACTGCCGTAGGCGGAAACAGTGCAGCTGGAATCGGCAGTGGAACCGGAATGTACAATGAGGTGAACGCGGGGACCATCACCATCTCAGGTGGAACTGTGAACGCCACAGGCGGCGCCTCTTCGGCCGGAATCGGCGGCGGAGCCAACGCAGGCGGCGGAACCATCACCATCTCAGGCGGAACAGTGAATGCCACAGGCGGATCAAATGTTCCCGGAATCGGTGCAGGTGCCGATGGTGCCGCAGGAACCATCACCATCTCAGATGAAGCAAAGGTGACCACTGCAGGCGGAAAACTCCTTGTCATCTTCAAGGCCAACGGAGGCACTGGTTCAATGAATCCGCAGGCCATGAGCAAGAACACTTCAACAGCTCTTTCCGCCAATGCATTCACCTGTTCCGGCTATGTTTTCGCAGGCTGGAACACAAAGGCGGACGGAAATGGAACATCCTATGCAGCTGGTGCAAGCGTGACACTGGATTCTGACCTTGTCCTGTATGCACAGTGGGCGGATGTTTCCACAATAACATCTGCAACCACTGCGTTCACTTCTGACATCGGGACCTATAATCTCCGTGACGATGTCACTATCGACACCCGTGTTCCTGTCACCGGAGCTGTTACAATCAACCTTGCAGAGGGCAAGACCCTGACAATCCCCAAGGGAATCACAGTCGCAGCAGGCAACACCCTGACCATCAAGGGCAAGGGAAGCCTGATCATCACATCACCTGATGAGTGGGATGCCGGAATCGGTGAAGACTGGAAAGGAAGTTGTGGAACCGTTGTGATTGAGGGCGGAACCATTAATGTGACAGGCGGAGAAAATGGAGCCGGAATCGGCGGTGGAATGAATGGAGTTGGTGGAACTGTCATAATCAACGGCGGAAACGTCACTGCCACAGGCGGCGATTTTGGAGCCGGAATCGGCGGCGGACAAGGCGCAGCAGGCGGAACCGTCACGATCAACGGCGGAAACGTCACTGCCACAGGCGGAAATTATTCAGCCGGAATCGGTGGTGCAAATAGTGGAGCAGGTGGAACCGTCACCATAAACGGCGGAACCGTCACTGCCACAGGCAGCACCGAAAGCTCCGGAATCGGCGGAGGAACGATGGGAGCAGGTGGAACCGTCACCATCAATGGTGGAACAGTTTCCGCCACCGGCGGAACTGATGCTCCTGGAATCGGTGCAGGAAAAGGCGGAGCAGCAGGAACCGTCACAATCTCAGATGATGCAAATGTGACTTCCATAGGTGGAAAGGTGTCTGCACTCTTCATGGGCAACGGAGCTGATAACTCAATGGCTCCGCAGGTCATGGACAAGAACACTTTAACAGCTCTTTCAGCCAATACGTTCAAGAGGATCGGCTATGCCTTCGCAGGCTGGAACACCAAGGCAGACGGAAGCGGAACCGCCTATGACGGCGGTGCATCCGTGACGCTTTCAGAAGACATCATCCTCTATGCACAGTGGGTCGATGCATCCATCATCACATCATCGACAACTGCATTGGATGGTGATTCCGTCTCTGAATACAAATTGCTTGACGATGTCACAATCAACAGCCGTGTCACGGTAACCGGAACTGTTTCAATCAATCTTGCCGAGGGCAAGACCTTGGAAATCACGAAGGGAATCCAGGTTGCAGAGGGCAACAGCCTGACCATCAAGGGCACCGGAGTAATGGATTCCAGTGCTTTTGAAGGCAATTCCGCAATCGGAGGAAACAAGAATGAAAACTGCGGAACGGTGATCATCGAAGGCGGTAGTATTGTGGCGCGAGGCGCTGTCGGTGCTGCCGGAATCGGAGGAGGAAAGGCTGAAACAGCCGGAGGAAACGGTGGAACAATAACAATCAATGGCGGAGAAGTCTGGGCAATGGGCGCATATGGATCACCCGGAATCGGCAGCGGTACGAATAACTCCGGCGCAAGTGTATCAGGCGGAAACATTACAATCACAGGCGGAGAAGTTCATGTTGCAACTGGCGCTAATTCTGCAGTAATCGGCGGCGGAACCAACGCAGACAGCGGAACCATAACCATCAACGGCGGTACTGTCGGAATTCTGTGTGATATTGTTACTACCACAATAGGTGCGGGTCTCGGCGGCACAAACGGAGATATCACAATCTCAGATGATGTCAATATACTATCTGATGGAGCAGGACCGGGGGATGACAAGGTTCTTGTTGTATTCAAAGCCAACGGCGGTGAAGGCACAATTGTTCCGATGATCATGAACAAGAACACTGAAACAGCTCTCAGTGCCAACACATTCACCAGAACCGACTATGCCTTCTCAAGCTGGAACACCAAGGCAGACGGAAGCGGAACGACTTATGCCGACGGAGCATCGGTTTCACTGGACTCGGACATCACCCTTTATGCACAGTGGGTCGATGCGTCCATAATAACATCCTCGACAACGGAATTGACCAGCGACATTGGTGACTACAAGCTGCTCGACAATGTGACGATAAACAGCCGTGTCACGGTAACCGGAACAGTCTCAATTAATCTTGCAGAGGGCAAGACCCTTACAATACCGAAGGGGATCCAGGTCAGCGAGGGCAACAGCCTGACGATCAAGGGCAAGGGAAGGCTGTTAATACTCGAAACCGAGGATGACAATGCAGGAATCGGCGGAAACAAGGATGAAAACTGCGGAACGGTGATCATCGAAGGCGGTAGTATTGTGGCGCAAGGTGCTTTCGGTGCTGCCGGAATCGGAGGAGGCTATGCTGAAACAGCCGGAGGAAACGGTGGAACAATAACAATCAATGGCGGAACAGTCACTGCAATGGGCGCATTAGGATCACCCGGAATCGGCAGCGGTACGAATGAATCCGGCGCAAGTGTATCAGGCGGTAACATTACAATCACAGGCGGAACTGTTCATGTTGCAACTGGCTCTGATTCTGCAGCAATCGGCGGCGGAACCAACGCAGACAGCGGAACCATTACCATCTCCGGCGGTACTGTCGGAATTCTGTGCGATGTTGTTACTACCACAATAGGTGCGGGTCTCGGCGGCACAAACGGAGATATCACAATCTCAGATGATGTCAATATACTGTCTGATGGAGCAGGACCGGGGGATGACAAGGTTCTTGTTGTATTCAAAGCCAACGGCGGTGAAGGCACAATTGTTCCGATGATCATGAACAAGAACACTGAAACAGATCTTCCGGCCAACACATTCACCAAAACCGACTATTTCTTTAAGGGCTGGAACACCAAGGCAGACGGAACCGGAACGGCCTATGCCAACGGAGCATCGGTTTCACTGGACTCGGACATCACCCTTTATGCACAGTGGTGGGATGGTTTTACGATAACATCCTCAACAACGGCATGGACAGGAGACATTGGGGCTTTCAAGTTGATTTCCAATGTCACGATCGACACACGTGTCACTGTCACGGGAACTGTCTTAGTCAACCTTGCAGAGGGCATGACCCTGTCAATTCCCAAGGGAATCAGAGTCTCAGAGGGCAACAGCCTGACGATCAATGGCAAGGGAACTCTGGTAATAAACGCAACCGAGGATGAAAATGCAGGAATCGGCGGAAACGACGGTGAGAACTGCGGAACCGTAATCATTCAGAGCGGAACCGTTACGGTCACAGGCGGACTCTGGGGAGCCGGAATCGGCGGCGGAGATGAGGGATCCGGTGGAACAATAACGATTTCAGGCGGCACAGTCATTGCCAATGGTGGTGTAGACGCAGCGGGAATAGGAAGCGGAAACTACGGTTCGACTGCAGGTACCATTGAGATTACCGGAGGAAACATCACGGCAAAGGGCATTGCAGGGACCTACGGAGGTGCCGGAATCGGCGGCGGCTTCGATTCAGACGGCGGAACTATCACCATCAGCGGAGGAACTGTTCATGCTACACATGGAAACAATTCACCAAAATCAATCGGCGAAGGTAACGGCGGAAGCCCGGGAACGGTCAACATTTCACCTTCTGCCGAGGTGACCCAGGACTGAAGCTTGGTCTTCTGAGAACCGTAATTCATTGAAATAGGGCTGTTGCGGAATTTGATGTTCCGCAGCAGCCTTTTTTTGGTTCTTCACCCTCATCAGGTACATGTCAATCCCTGCTGTCAGATTTCAATCCCCGAGAAAAACGTGAAGAGCCGAAAAAAAAGAGGCTGGAACTATCCAACCTCTTTGAATACAATCAATTATCTGTCAGCCGATGATTGCAAGGACATCCTTGATGTTGAGGATCAGGTACTCCTCTCCGTCCATCTTGACCGATGTGCCGGCATACTTGTCATGAAGGATCTTCTGTCCGACCTTGACTGTCTTGACCTCATCACCGATTGCCTTTACGACTGCAATCTGGGTCTTTTCCTGTGCTGTCTGCGGAATGAAGATTCCACCGGCGGTCTTTTCCTCGACCTTGTCCATCTTGACAAGAACTCTCTCTCCAAGCGGCTTGATTGTCATATCTTTATCTCCTTAAAAAACTGCTTCGCGTTGTTTTCGCAACGTCTCTAATATAACCAAAAACAATGAATACGGCAACAGAATGAATTCATGGTTCTGCAGAGGCTTCGTCATGCAGATATCTTCGGATATCGAATGATTTCAGAAGCCAGAAGAATTCTTCGGGAGTAATGGCCTTGAGTTTCCCTGTATCAGTATAGTCTTTTTTGTTCCTTGTGATTATGAACGATGCATCATTGGTTTGGGCTGTAACGAATTGAACGGCATCTTCAAAATCGTTCCAACGGAGTTCAGCAGCCTTAAACAGCTCATCATAGGTAAGAGGTACTATCCGGAAGATGATGGATAGTTTTTTCAGAAGGAATTCAATCTTTTCCTTTGGAATATGTTTCTTAAACACATAAATAATGTTGGCGATGGACAGTGAAGAAACAATGCCTTTTGCTTTTCCTGTTTCGCAGAACTTCCAGATCAAGGAAGAGTAGTGGAAGTGAGGTTCTCGTTTCTGCAGTACATCCACCAGGACGTTGGTATCAATCAAGAGGTTCATCGTTGATCTTCATGTTTTCTCTGAGAATGGTTTCCAACTTATCCTCAAAGGAAAAATCGTTCTCGAGTACGCCTGCAAGTGAGTCGGTGAGGAAAGAATGAACTTTTCCGACGGGAACGAATCTTCCGACATCCTTGCCATTCTTTGTTACGAGAACTTCATCGCCGTTCAGGACGATGTTCAGATACTTTCCGAAGTTATTCTGCATTTCTGTTGCAGTCGCAGTAGCTGCAATCATATTTATCCTCCACAAAATAGCTAATTTTATTATAGAATATATTAGCTAATTTGCAAGCTTAGATTCTGCCTCTCCTGCTGGAATCAATCTGCGTTTCAATTGTATTGTTTTATAAATTTAGTTGTTAGTCCATAACTTTTAAAGTATGACATTATACTGCCCTAAGTATTAGATTTCTTCCTGAAACTGCTAATAAAATAAAGATATGAAATGGTGTAAATCAAAGGGCTTTGATCCTGATGTTCAGGTTTTCTGTGATGATCCGTATTATATAAGAAAAAACATTTCAGAGAAGATGGGCGTGGCTTTAGCTCCTGCTGTGTCATGGAAAGGTCGCTTCAGGGATAATACCGTGCTTGTTCCCGTAGAGGATTCTCCGGAGATAACATCATATCTGATATTGGATGGAACAAAGCATCCATCTGCAGCGGTAGCAGCATTTCGGGATTATCTATTGGAATTTGCAAGTACGATCGAGGGGAATCTTATCGAAAAAGTCTTCGTCTAAATACCGAAAAAGTCTTCGCCAAAATACCGAAAAAATCTTCGCCAAACTCGACATATTACTTTTTCTGAGTGTTAAAGGTATATTATTATTAATGAGAATAAGCTAAAAGTATTGAAAACGAGGTGAATACATGGAACTCAAGGGAAAAACAATAGATTTTCTGGGAGACAGCCTCACCGAAGGCCTCTATCTCAAGGACAACGGGAACAGGTATGACAACTACATCGCCAGGACCTGCGGCCTGAAGAAAGCCAACAACTACGGCATAGGCGGTACCAGGATCGCTTTCCAGAGTCGTCCCAGCGAGAAGGCAAAGCACGATCTGGACTTCTGCGGACGCTGCTACCTCATGGATCCGGATGCAGACATTATAGTTGTGTTCGGCGGCACCAATGACTACGGCCACGGAGATGCTCCGTTCGGAAAGATAGGGGACAAAGAGAGGACAACCTTCTGCGGAGCGGTTGATTATCTGATCAACAAGATCCGGGAGCTTTATCCTTCTGCAAAGCTGGTGATGGTCACCCCCGGACACAGGTTCGATGATGCCACGACTCCTCCTATCGACAAGTACCAGCGCCTGGGGATAGAAGGCAGACAGCTTGAGGATTATGTCGATGCTATGGTCAGGATTGCAAAGTCCTACGATGTTCCGATTCTGAATCTGCTTGAGAAGCTTGATATCGACCCCAAGAAGCCTGAGGACAGGGAGAAATATACCCGTGACGGACTTCATTACAATGATCTGGGTCATGTAAAGCTCGGAGAATGCGTCGCACAGTTCCTCAAGTCTCTCTAAGATATTGCATATCAATGCAAAAAAGTGGTAATTTATGCATAAATAACCGCTTTGGAGGCTTATATGGGTCTTGGAGTAGCATATAAGATACTGAAATCGCATCTGGCCGCCGGACAGCTTGTTCCCGGGAAGACCATCGATGTGGTCATGGACCAGACCCTGACCCAGGATGCTACCGGCACCATGGCCTATCTTCAGTTCGAGTCCCTCGGCTTGGATCATGTCCGTAATGAACTTGCAGTAAGCTATGTGGATCACAATACGGTTCAGGTGGGCTTCGAGAACGCCGATGATCATCTCTATCTTCAAAGCGTTGCAGCTGCCAAAGGGATTATCTTTTCAAAACCCGGCAACGGAATCTGCCATCAGGTACACCTGGAGAGATTCGGAATCCCCGGAAAAACACTCATAGGTTCCGATTCCCATACGCCAACAGGCGGCGGACTGGGCATGATTGCCATAGGAGCAGGTGGCCTGGATGTGGCTCTTGCAATGGCCGGTGTCCCGTTTTCCATAATCTGCCCCAGGGTAATCGAAATCCGCCTTTCCGGTAAGCTCAGACCTTTCTGCAGTGCCAAGGATGTGATTCTGACGGTTCTTGAGCACTTCGGTGTGAAGGGGAACGTCAATACGGTGTTCGAATATACGGGCTCAGGGGTATCGAGCCTTTCCATTCCGGAGCGTGCGACCATCTGCAATATGGGTGCCGAGTGCGGAGTCACCACATCGGTGTTCCCGTCCGACGCCATCACCAAGCAGTTCATGGACGCCCAGGGAAGAGGGGACGACTTCACAGCTGTATCTGCCGATGACGATGCTTCCTATGACGGACTCTTTGAGATCGATCTGTCTTCCGTAGTCCCGATGGCAGCCTGTCCGCATTCACCGGGAAATGTAAAGAAGGTCAGCGAGATTGCAGGACTGAAGGTGAATCAGATTGCTATCGGTTCATGTACCAATTCCTCCTATGCTGATCTCTATAAAGTCGGTAAGATTCTTGCAGGAAAGAAGATATCCGATTCGGTCTGTCTGGGAGTCGCACCAGGTTCCAGGGAAGTGCTGGGTATGATAGCGGCCGACGGAACGCTGTCCGAACTTGTCAGCTCAGGAGCCAGAATCCTTGAAAGCGCCTGCGGTTTCTGCATAGGCAATCATTTCTCGCCCAATTCGGGCGGAGTTAGCCTGAGGACCAACAACCGCAACTTCGAGGGCAGAAGCGGAACCAGGGACGGTCAGGTCTACCTTGTCAGTCCCGAAACTGCAGCAGTCAGCGCCATCTGCGGAGTTCTCACAGACCCGACATCCCTGGGCCTGCCCGAAATCAAGGTGCCGGAGATAACGAGCTTCGAACACGATGACAACCTCTTCGTGTTTCCCGAAAAGAACGGCAAGTCAGAGATAGTCCGCGGACCCAATATCGGAAACCCGCCTTCCTGCAAGCCTTTGGAGAACTCAATCAATGCCGAAGTAACCCTGAAGGTAGGCGACAAGATCACTACGGACCACATCATGCCTGCCGGTGCAAGGCTCAAATACCGCTCGAACATCGAAAAGTATTCGACATTTGTGTTCGAGCCGGTGGATCCGTCATTCAGCGCCAGAGCTCTGTCCAACAAGGCTGCAGGAATAGGCAACATAGTTGTTGCAGGTCAGAGCTACGGCCAGGGCTCATCGCGCGAGCATGCGGCCATCTGTCCGATGCATCTGGGCGTGAAGGCTATTCTGGCGCTCTCGATCGAGAGAATCCATCAGGCAAACCTCTGCAATTTCGGCATCCTGCCTCTGACTTTCAAGGACGAGGCCGATTATGAGAAACTGAATCAGGGTGACAGGCTTGTGATCGAGAATGCCGTCTCACAGGTAATGGCCGCAGGTGATATCACAATCAAAAACCTGACCGGAGGATACTCTTTCTCCATGGCTCTCGATGTCAGTCCGCTGCAGAGGAAGATGCTTATTGAAGGCGGAAGGATTAATCAGATAAAGGAGTCTCTGGCCAATGGTTGATTTTACGAAAGTCGTTTACATAGAAGGAGATGGAGTCGGTTCGGAGATCACTCCCGTCATGAGGGCGGTCCTGGATGCTGCCATGGATAAGGCCTACGGCGGTTCCAAGGCCATAGCCTGGGAAGAAGCCTATGCAGGCGGCAAGGCCGAGATGCTCTTCGGGACCAATCTGCCTGAAAGCACCCTCAAGAGAATCCGTGAGGCAGGTCTTGCAATCAAGGGTCCGCTGATGACTCCCGTGGGAAAGGGCGCCAGAAGCATAAACGTGGCTCTGCGCCAGAATCTTGACCTCTATGTATGCCTCAGGCCCGTGCGTTATTTCGAAGGTGTTCCATCTCCTGTGCGTCATCCGGAAAAGGTTGACATGGTTGTCTTCAGGGAGAACACCGAGGACATCTATGCAGGCATCGAATGGGCTAGCGGAACGGAGGAAGTCAATAAAGTCATCTCTTTTCTGCAGAATGAAATGAATGTACATAAAATCAGATTCCACGAAACCAGCGCCATAGGAATCAAGCCTGTGAGCAAGGAGGGCTCGGAGCGTCTGATCAGCTCCGCCATCGACTATGCCCTTGCAAACCACAGACGCAATGTGACATTGGTCCACAAGGGAAATATCATGAAGTTCACAGAGGGCGGATTCAGACAGTGGGGCTATGACCTTGCAGTTTCCAAGTATGGTGCTGTCGAAAAGGACGGCAAGACATTCATACCCAGAGAAGGTGAGGAATACCTTGAAATCAAGGACTGCATCTGCGATGCATTCTTGCAGAACATCCTCCTCAAGCCCGAGCAGTACGATGTGGTTGCCACGCTGAACCTCAACGGCGATTATGTCTCAGACGCCCTTGCCGCCCAGGTTGGAGGCATCGGAATATCTCCCGGCGCCAACATCAATTACAAGACAGGCTGTGCCATTTTCGAGGCAACCCACGGCATTGCTCCGGATATCGCAGGCAAGGACCTCGTGAACCCTCTGTCTCTGGTACTTTCGGGAGAAATGCTCCTCAGGCATGCCGGTTTCGACAAGGCTGCGGATCTGGTTCTCAATTCCGTCGAAAAATCCATTTCAGACGGCAAGGTGACCAAGGACTTCTACTCCCTGATGGTCAAGGAAGGCCGTCAGGCAACCTGCGTCGGAACAAGAGAGTTCGGCCAGATTCTCATTTCCAATCTCTGATCGAAGCGATAGCAAATCTGATAGAAAAAGGTTTATATTTTGATTTAATTATGATAGAATTATGATAAGTTACTGGAGGCATTCATGATTCAAATAAGACCAATATCGGATTTGCGCAACAATTTTTCCTCGATTGAAAGCATTGTTAATAGTGGATCTCCCGTGTATCTTACGAAAAACGGTTATGGCTCAATGGTTGTTTTAAGTCTGGAACAGTACAGTAGACTGACAGACAGTGTTGAGTTGGCTCTGGATGAAGCCGACAGATATGCAGCCTCAACTACTGAGCGATTGACACACGAGGAAGTCTTTTCAAGACTGAGGAGTGCTGTCAATGGAAAACAATTATAAACTGCGATATCTTTCTCTCTTTTTTGAAGATGCAAATGAAATAGCCTCATATATAGTAGAAGAGACTTCAATCAATTCGTTTGACTATTAAAAATTATCTATCTGCAATCGGGATGACCTTGCGCCCCTGAGGTCCAACGTAGACCTGGCGGGGACGGCCGAGTTTCTGGTATTTGTCATGTCTCCATTCAAGCCAGTGGGCAATCCATCCGGGGGTTCTGCCCATGGCGAAGAGAACAGTGAACATCTGCTGCGGGAAACCCATCATGTGGAACATGATTCCTGTATAAAAATCGATATTGGGGTAGAGGTGACGCTCGATGAAGTAATCGTCGCTCAGTGCCTTTTCCTCGAGCTTCAGGGCAACTTCCAGAAGCTTGTCCTCATGATGATCGCTATGTAGCATCTCGAGATTCATCTTCTTGGCGATCCTTGCCCTGGGATCCAGTGTCTTGTAGACCCTGTGGCCGAACCCTGAGAGCAGGAACGGATTGCTCTTGTCCTTCGCCATCTCGATTACCTTCTCGACCGGGATATCATTGTCCACTATGTTCTTGAGCATGGCCATGACAGCCTGGTTTGCACCTCCGTGCTTCGGACCCCAGAGGGCGCAGACACCTGCAGCGACCGATGCATAAAGGTTTGCCTCGGAAGAACCTACGAGTCTGACTGCGGTGGTGGAGCAGTTCTGCTCATGATCGCCGTGCAGGATCAGCAGCTTGTTCAGTATGTCCACATGATGGGGATCCGGATGGTAGTTGTTCACCGGAGAGTGGAACATCATGTTCAGGAAGTTCTCGCAGTAGGAGTATTCCCATCTGGGCTCCACGAAATCCAGTCCGTTGGCCTGCCTGTAGATGAAGGCTGCGATGGTTCTCATCTTGGAAAGCAGCCTGGTGACCGTAAGGTCAATGTTGTCTTCAGGGTCTCTCTCTTCCATCTCGGGATAGAAGGCCGAAAGGGAAGCGACCATGCTTGCCAGGATGGACATCGGGTGTGCATCCTGCGGGTAGGAGCGGAAGAAGTTCCGCATGTTGTAGTGAAGAAGCGAGTGCTTGTTCAGAAGCTCCTGATAGTTCTTTCTTTCAGCCAGATTGGGGAGCACTCCCTTGACCAGAAGATGGGCAACCTCGATGAAGTCGCAGTTTTCGACAAGGTCTTCGATGTCATAGCCTCGGTAACGCAGAACTCCCTGTTCCCCGTCGATGTAGCAGATGGAGGACATGCAGGAACCCGTATTCATGAAACCAGGGTCATAGGTTATATAGCCCGTTGAGGTGCGCAGGCCTTCGATATCTATGCTCTTTTTTCCCATGTTGTCGGTGATGACATCCAATGAGATATTTTTGCCGTCAGGTAAGATAAGGTTGGCTTTCTGCTTGCAGGTATCCATTTCCGCCTCCGAGATTCTGCATCTTTTTGCATTAAAAAATGCATTTTTATGTATAATAGCTCAAACGGAGTACTTTGTGAATATGTGCTTGGAAAAGGGTTTTCAGAGGTTGATGTTTTCCCAGAGATCGGGTTTGTAGGCCTTGAGATACTGATGGATGATGTCGGTCATGTAACCCTGATTCCAGAGAATCAGGGCCTGTTCATATGCCTTATCATCCAATCCGTCCTCTGCATAGGCTTCGATGAGCCTCATGCGGGTTTCACGGTCGTATGGACTCAGCTGGAGAATCTGAAGGCTTACGTCATAAAATCCGGGATTGTTTCCCGCAAACCGGAGATTCAGGGCCTGTGCACGCTTGAATGCCATGATATAGGGATAGCTTTCGAAACTGCTTGAGCAGAGATTTGCGGCATCGTCATATCTGCCCAGTTCCGAGAGGATGAGGGCCTTGTTGTAGTAGAGGCGGTAGTCGTCGGCTTGGGTGAGGGCTCTGTCATACACATCGACGGCCATCTCGAGGCGGCCCTGTGAGCGGTAGGCCTCGGCGAGGTCGATCGATGTGCGTACTATCTGGTCATGGTCGGTTCCAGAAGTGCTTCTGCAGGAGCAGAGGCATATGGCGGCCATGACCAGAAGGATTATCTCAGCCCAGTACAGTTTCTTCAATTTTCTTTACCTGAGCCCTGTAGAGGTTGGTGATGTTTGCACCGTAGTCTGCAATCAGCTGGATCATGTTTCTGGGGTTGCCGGGGAGGTCTACGCCGTTGAGTCTGTCACCTGCATCTCCAAGTCCGGGAAGGATATAGGCTGCATCGTTGAGAACAGGATCCATCCACAGCGTGTAGACTTCGCATTCGGGCAGGGCCCTGATGATGCGAAGCGATCCCTTGAGGGCTGAGATGACGTTGATGAACTTGATGCTCTTGGGTCTGACGCCGTTGTCCTTGAGGTAATTGACGATTGTGATCAATGATCCGCCGGTTGCGTTCATGGGATCTGCGAAAATCAGGTCCTTGCCGTCGAGTTCCTTGAAATCGAAGAAGGACTTGTCCAGATCAAGGATGTATGCCATGTTGTTCTCTTTCTTGCTCTCATCTCTCTTGATCTTGAAGAGGGCGAACGGAGTGACGAAATTGTCCGAGCTGTAGTCCTGGATCTCCTTGCTGATGATCATGCTGGGGAGCAGGGCTCCGCGGAGCATGACGCACATGACTGCATCCTTTGTGAGGTTATCGACATTCGGAATCCTGTGAACCGCATAGTTGCGGCAGGGGTTCGTGACGGGAGTCTGTGCGATGATGGATCTCTTGGTTGAAAGGGAAGCATCTGCAAAGACATGTGCGAACAGCAGTTCGTAAGCTCTCTGGATGTAATAGAGGAATTCCTCATGGCCGGTCTTTGGGTCGCGGAGCTTTGCAATCAGGCGGCTGGCACCACCGTGCTGCTCCTGAGGTGTCTCGTAGCAGTAGACATGGATGCGCTCCTCGAGGGCTGCGACGCTTCTGAGGTATCTTCCGATCTGGCGGGCAGATTCGACAAGGTCTGCTTCTGCTGCCGATTTCTCGGCTGCGCTCTGGGCGCTCTCTATCTTCTTGCAGGCCTCAAGGCTGTTCTCATAGAGCTCGTTGGCTCCTTCGATCTTCTGTTTGTCCGAATCCTTGAGGAATCCGTCAAGGTCTGCAGCATGTATTGTGACTTTTCTTCCGTCAATTTCCATTTGAACCTCCGATTGAAGCTGCACAGCCAAATGCACAGCCTTAAAAATGATAATGCACACAGATGATTTGCACAATACGATTTTTTTATGCTAGTATATCCATTGGGCGAAAGGCCCCTATATGTAGTGTACGGAGGATATACGATGAGAATGGTTTTTCTGGGCCCTCCCGGAGCGGGAAAGGGAACTATAGCTAAGTTGGCCAAGGAGTTCTACGGGATTCCGCACATTTCAACAGGGGACCTGTTCCGCGAGAACATCAAGAACGAGACCGAACTTGGGCTTCAGGTCAAATCGATTCTCGCTTCCGGCGGTCTTGTACCCGATTCGGTAACGATCAACATGGTCAGAAACCGCCTTGCCGAGCCTGATTGCAAGAAGGGCTTCATCCTTGACGGTTTCCCGCGCACCATTCCACAGGCAGATGCCCTTGCAGAAATGACCGACCTCGATGCAGTGGTTGATTTCCAGCTTTCAAGGGAAGAAGTCATCAAGCGCCTTTCCGGCCGCAGACTCTGCCCCTCGACAGGACGCTCCTACCATATCGTCTTCAACCCGCCCAAGGTGGCAGGAAAGGATGATGAGACAGGTGAGGATCTCATCCAGCGCCCGGATGACAAGGAAGATGCAATCATGCATCGTCTGGACGTCTACGCAGAGCAGACAGAGCCGCTTATCGACTATTACAGGAAAAAGGGCCTGATCAAGGAAGTCGATTCCTCTCCTAAGCCTACAGAGGTGTTCGAGCTTCTCAAAAAGGCTCTTGCCTGATTATCTCTGAATCAGAAGGAAATGTGCTCCAGGGCCTCATAGATAGGCCCTGAGGGGCGCAGTGTGCTCTTGTAGAGCGTGATTCCCTTTGCAGGGAATGAAACATGCTCGACTTCCAGTGAATTAAGCCTAATGCTGCTCAGATCGACTCTACGGCCCAATGTGATGTGGGCCCTGAACGGCTTGTCATCGAAAGGAATGCGTACATCCCAGGCTGCGCGATAGACATCCTGGGCCAGGGAGAGCAGGGTATTGTCTCTTTCCGTGCTGCAGAACACGGTTGCGGCGTTGGGCATGGCAAAGTAGCCCAGGCGGCAGAGCCTGAGATCGAACGGAGAGTATTTCTCGGCAACCCCTTCCAGGACACGGCAGAGGGCCTCGGCCTGAGTTTCGGTAATATCCCCTAGAAAGGCAAGCGTCATATGGTACATGTCGGAAGAAGGGAACGAGCCGTGGCACTGGCTTTTCAGCTGGGCTGCCAGGCGGCTGAGCTCTGCCTTTGCTGCGTCATTGATATTCAGGGCGAGGAAGGCGCGGAAAGTTGCTTCGCGGCCGAAGTTCCTGGGGCGGTGTTCGTGGTGGCGGTCAGACATGGTAGGTGATCTCGAACTCCTGTGCTTCGTCTACAGCCTTCTGCAGAAGATCTTCTATCTTCATTTCAGAATAGGAGTTGCGCTCGATATCGACTTCAGGCCGCACAAGCGGGTGCTTGGGGCTGAAGATCACGCAGCAGTCATCGTAGGGAAGGATGCTGGTCTCGTAGGTGCCGATTTCCCTTGCAGTCGAGATGATCTCTTCCTTATCCATTGCGACCAGGGGCCTCAGAACCGGAATCTCAGACATGCTGTTAGTAAAGCACATGCTCTCCAGCGTCTGGGATGCAACCTGACCGAGGGCTTCTCCGGTGACCAGGACCTTGCATTCACGTTTCTTGGCTACCATGTTTGCAACCTTCATCATGCAGGCGCGCATCATCAGGGTGTGCTCTTCTTCCTTTGAGTGTTCCTTGATCCAGAGCTCGCACTCCGTGAAGTTTATTACGACAAGGTTCGTACCCTGGTTGTAGGGGGCTATGATGCGTGCAAGGTCCTTGACCTTCTGAAGCGCCATGTCGGAGGTGTAGGGATAGGCGTGGAAGTAGAGACAGTCCTGTTTGAGGCCGCGCTTGGCCATTCTCCAGCCTGCAACAGGGGAATCGATGCCGCCAGAGAGGAGCAGAAGGCCTTTTCCTGCTGTCCCTACGGGCAATCCTCCGGGACCCGGGATAGGTGAGGTGTACATGTAGACCTGCTCTCGGACCTCGATTCTAAGTTCCTTCTCGGGGTTCTTTACCTTGACCTTCATATCCGGATATCTGTCCAGCACGACTCCGCCGAGCTGGGATTCGATCTGGTAGCTGTTCATGAAGAAGCTCTTGTCTCCGCGGCGGCACTCGACCTTGAAGGTTCCCGTTCCGTCGGCAAAAGGCTCGTTCTCAATCAGAGCCTTGGCATTCTCGACAATGATGTCCCAGTCCTTCTCGCAGACTATGGCTTTTGAGAAACCTACGACTCCGAAAGTTGTCTTGAGCGTCCTGATGACGGTTTCTTCGGGGCAATCCTTGGAAACATAGAGGTAGAAGCGCCCTTTCTCTCGGGTGAGGGTGCTGCGGTACGGATGGATCTTGAGCTTGATGTTGTTCTTGAGCTTCTTCTCGAAGAAGTTGCGGTTGAGCCCCTTCAGCGATATCTCGCCAAGGCGGATAAGGTAAAGGTTCAAGCTTTTAAGCTCGTTCATATCCTGTTTGTATTCTCTTCTAGGCATATCGTTTCCTATTTCCTGATTCCCAGTTGTCCGGAGGCTTCCCTCAGTGCCTTGCAGAGAAGGTCTACTTCCTCATCTAAATTAAGATAGCTGAGGGAAATCCTTATGCTGGACATCCTGTCCGAACTGGGGATGTTCATTGCTGCAAGCACGCTCTCGGCTTTGCCTCTCGAGTTGGAGGAGCAGGCACTTCCCGATGAGAGGCAGAAACCCTTGTCTGCCATTACACGCAGAAAGACTTCCGAGGGAATCGGCTTTGCACAAATATTTATGATATAAGGAGAAAACTCCTTTTCTGACTTATCCGGAGGCGAAATCAGGGTATAACCTGACTCCAGAATTGTTTCTTGAATTTTGCGTCTGAAGGCCAAAACTTTGTCGTAATCGGGTTTCAGGTTTTCCAGCGCGGGCTTCAGTTCGGCAGTCATTGCGCAGATGCCTGCAAGGTTCTCGGTTCCGGGTCTGAGACCTTTTTCCTGACCGCCTCCGCGTGAGAGCGCACCTATAGCCTTGTTCCTGCAGTAAAGGATTCCCACGCCTCTCGGACCGCAGAACTTGTGGGCGCTGAATGCAGCGCTGTCGAAGTCTTCTTCCTCTGGATGGAATGGAATCTTTCCCAGAGCCTGAACGGCATCGCAGTGGATATGGATTTTCCTGCCTGATTGCTTTTCGTAGTCACGTACGACCTTCACCAGGGCCTTGGTATCAAGTATTGTTCCCGTTACGTTGTTGACCTTCATGAAGGCAACCATGCGGACCTTGTCGTTGAGTGCTTCCTTCAGCGTCAGCGGATCCAGATAGCCGCCCGGACAGCGAAGGGCAGTGAACTTCCAGCCGTGGTTCTCGAGGGCCTTCTTCCATTCCAGGACTGCTGCATGCTCGATGCCTGTGGTTATTATCTCTCCGGGAGATGGTGAACCGAGAAGCGAGGACAGCACTATCGAATCCGCCTCGGTACCGCCGCTTGTGAAGTATATGTACTCGGGTCTTGTCCCCAGCATCGATGCAACATCGCGACGCTGGTTTTCAAGACATTCCTTGGCCTGAATTCCAAGCGGATGCGTAGAGGAGGGATTTCCGATATATCTCGTGGCTATGTCTGAATATACTTCAAGAGCCTTCTGTCCCATCGGGCTTGTGGCAGTCCAGTCGAAATAGTGCATGGTCTTATCTTATCAAATTGAGGATACTTGGTGAACCGTCAGGAGTAATACTCCCTGAGATAAATATTGCACATCTCTTCCATCGAAAGCCCGCTCTTGTATTTCTTCTCAAGTACAGTCATTGCACGTCTGGGAAGAGTAAGCTCGCCACCCACGTCACGAGGTCTGTTTTCCTGTGCCAGAGCCCTGATGGCTGATTCGATATCCGGGTAATCATAGGAATCCGAGGTCTTGTAGAATTCCTCAAATCCGGCTTTCCTGTCCCTGTGGATGAGGTTGTGGAAAAATCTCAGAACCGTTGCCAGAATGAAACAGATGACAAAGAATATCAATGCTGCTATCGGAAGCGAAACATAATCCAGAACCGTGCTTACCGAATAGTGGTCTCTCCATCCGCCGGCGTCCTGACCGATGATGAACACCATGATAATGTAGACCAGGGCATAGGCTGTAGCCGGAGCCATTGCAAGGAAGGTCTTCCAAAAACCGATCTTATGGTCGGAATTGATGAAGAAGAAGAGGGCAATGGACAGAAGCGGGCAGATTGTGTGCAGGTGCAGGTTGTTGGACCAGAGCATAATCCTATAGAAACTCACAGCCGGTGAAAGAACCGTAAGCGCAATCACGAAGGTAACGGTTACACCAGTGGTCCCGATATACATCAGATCCACATACCAGCGCGGCAGATGGTAGTTGTGATTGCGCATGCCGTCCACTGCATAGGGGATGCACATGGCTGCAGATACAGCCATCAGCATGTTGGAGAGAATCGTAAACAGGTGGTAGGACTTCCAACCTACTTCAGGGAAACCATTATCCGTCGGTTGAACAACAAGCTGCTGACAGACTCCGATGAAAACGAAAACGCAGATAAGACTGCATACTATTATCGAAAGCACACAGCGGACTTTATTGATCTGAAGCGCATCGAGTTTCTTATCTTTTGACATATGCTGCTCCTGTTCATGAATCTTCGTCAGACGGAAGGTACCATCACGACGCTTTTGATGATATCTTCGTCAATCGGGCGTATTTCATACTCACCCTGATCTTTGAGAAGAACGAAGCTGACAACACCGTTCATTGTTTTCTTGTTCTTTGCAAGCTGATTCCTGTAATCCATCCAGTCTCCGCGCTGAATGCGGTAATTGACATCAAAACCGTAGAATGCAAAGAGCTTGATGACTCCTGCGGCGAACTCCTTGGTGCAGATGCCCATCTCCCGGCTGGCTTCCATGGCCTTGCAGACTCCCCAGGCAACAGCCTGACCCGAGGACCACTGAAGGCGCGACATGCCTTCAAGCGCATATGCGAAGGTGCTTCCAAGATTCAGGGCTGCCCTGAGTCCGAGCCTTTCGTACGGGTCGTTGTCGATATAGGATTTCTTTATCTGCAGAGAAATTGTAATCATCTGCTTCAGCGTTTCGGAATCCCTGTCCAGGATTTTCTGCTTCTGGGTGGCTACTATGTTGAAAAGCTCATCGTCCTTTGTCAGAAGACTGTGCTTGAGAACTTCGGCAAAGCCGTTCATGTAGTCCTTCTGAGTCAGGCTCCTGAGGCAGTCCGTGCAGATGAGGACCTCATTTGCGGGGAAGAAGGTCCCGACGATGTCCTTTGCAAAGCGGAAATTGATCGATGTCTTGCCGCCAAGGGTGGAACTTGCCATGCTCACGAGGGTGGTGGGTATGAGGATGACCTTGCATCCGCGCATGTAGATCGATGCCGCAAAGGCCGTGATGTCGCAGATCATACCGCCGCCGAGGGCTATGAACGTGCAGTCACGTCCGAGGTTGTTGTCCATCGCCACGCTTATGATTCTCTCAAGGCAGGCAAAGCTCTTTGAGCTCTCACCCGCTTCAAGAATCACGTTCGGAGAGGGAAGAGGTCTGACCATCTTGGCGGTGTTGGAATCACATACCCACAGTGTCTTGTTGCCGTATGTACCGACATGATAGGACAGGTCGGTAAAATCATCGGCCATGAACACCTTTGTTCCAAGACAGTTCAGAATCTCGCGCATGCGTTAATTTTACAACCAAAGAGGGAATGCTTCAATTGTTTTAAAACTCAATCCAGAAGTTTAAGGATGCGGTTGTAGGCCTTTCGAAGCTGGGGATGATCGGAGTTGTCCATCAGCGAGAGCAGGGTGTAGGCGCTGTTGTTCAGAGCATCGGTGAAGCTTCTGCTTACATGGAAGAACACGCTGCTGCGACCCGAGATCAGAAGCTCCACGTAGCCCAGTTTGCCCTTGTCCTTCAGAGGCGCGATCTTCATGAGGTCTCCGAGGTAAGGAATCAGGTCGTTCAGGCTGTCGAGGTCAAATACCCGGGCGCAGGGCTTTGCAACGTAGCCTTCAGGTGAAAGGTCCACGCGGCCGTTGAGGCTGATTATGTCGTAGAGACTCTCGCCGTAGGCAAGGTAACTGCCGTTTACCAATAGAGTTGCCACAGTGCCCTTGGGATGTCTCGAAGAGCGCTTGTAGGCCTTTGCAAGAGCCGGAAGGTCCTTTGCCGGAATGACGACGATGTTGCGCGTACGTTTCTTGCCGATGTCCTTGATGACGGGGAATTCGAAGCTGAAGATGCGTGAGACCTTGCTCTCCGCTTCCCTGGATGCCTTTGTATTGACGCTTGCACCCCTTGAAGTGGAGCGGCCTTCCTGCCTGGAGCCCGAGCGCGAGCGATCGCGCAGCTCTGATTCCTTTGCCATTCTGCGGAGTTTCTCGGCAAGGCCCTTCGAGATTTCGGGAACCCAGTCGGGATAGAGCGGGGAGACTGTGCGTGCATACATCTTGGTGGTCATCACGATTTCGCCTGCCAGCAGGTACGGAGGCGGGTTGCGGAACCATGCTGAGCCGGGATGGATGTAGATCTCATCGGTCAGCAGAGTCCTGTAGATCGATGCCTTTTTCTTTATGCAGACGTACTGAAGCAGTCCCGAGCCCAGGCAGACCAGAAGATCGTGGGCGAACTGCTCGGGATC
>JAFUXI010000019.1 GCA_017470995.1 Spirochaetales bacterium | reverse complement strand
CATGATTATCAGAGGCTGTCTGAAGCGCTCGAACTGTATGACCATGACCGAGTACAGCAGGAAGATTGCGATCACCACTGCAGTGATTACCGCGACTATGCTGTCTTCGATCAGACCGATTATTCCGCTGGACTTGGTATCTATGCCCTTCTTCAGCGGGTTGGAGGCAAGATAGGAAGTCATTCTCGAGGATACGCCCGAGGCATCTTCGCTCACCAGCGTAGCGCCGACTGTCACCGAAAGCGACCTGTCCGTATGCCGAATCGAGGAAACGGTACTCTCTATTGTCAGATCGCCCAGTTCCTCGAACGATACCGTCGAGCCTGCGAGCGTGGAGATGGGAATGCGGCCGAGCATTGCCGTATCCACATAGCCGTCGGCGATGTCGCTCTCCAGATGGATAGAGGTCCTCTCCTCTCCGTTGAGGTTGATGTTACCCAGATCGACCCCGTTGAAGAGGATTGCGCTGACCATGCCTGCCTCGTAGCTTGTGATTCCCAGGGAATTGAGCTTGGTCTTGTCCATGTCTATGGTAAGAAGCAGCTCGTCGAAGTTGGTCGAGATCTCGGTGGAAGTTACGTCGGGGTCCGTTGCAAGGAAGGTCCTGAGCCTTTCTCCTTCCTGGTACAGATCAAGAAGATTCGTTCCGACTAAGGTCAACTTGTAGCCACCACCACCTGAAATATAGGAAACAAGCTTGTCGAAACCACCGTTTGTTGTCGTTACGGTGCAATCCGGAATTCTGGCCGAAAGCTCCTGCTGTGCCTCGTTTATCAACTGGTGGACATCCCTTTTCCTGTCGGTCTTGAGCTTGACGTACATGTACGAGAGGTTCGGTGTGGATGTTATTCCTCCGCCCATTCCGTCGCTGATTCCCACGAACAGGGCAATCCCGTCCACCTCCGGCTGCAGTTCCCTGACGATTTCGGAAGCCCGGATGGTCTTCTCCTTTGTCATTTCCATGTCATAGCCGCGCGGGAAGGTGAAATTGATGTAGTACTCTCCTGTATCTACCGAAGGGATGAAGCTGTAGCCCAGATTCAGAACAAGTACAAAGGAAATCAGAAGCAGTGCTATGGGAAGGAAAAGCACATACTTGCGGTTCACGAGGCTCCATTTGAGGGCAGAGTTGTATTTACCCTCAAGCCTGTCGATCATTTTCATTAATGCGGTTTTTCTCGGTTCCCTGTTTCTGTTGGACATCAGGGCCTTGACCATGAACGGCACTACGACAATGGCAACCAGAAGCGATGCTCCTATGCACAGAACAAGGACCGTGGCAAAACCGTTGAGGATCATTCCGACCATTCCGTTGAGGAAGATGATCGGGATGAATACGACCATGGTGGTCATGGCCGATGCGATTATCGACGAACCTACCTCATCTGAACCGAGGATTATTGCATCGTCCACGGAGATGTCCTTGCGTCCCAGGTGTCTGGAAATCTGCTCCAGCATGACGGTAGAAGCATCGACGACCATACCAAGGGACACGACGAAGCTGGCTGTGGTGATGAGGTTGATCGTCTGGTTGAAAAGCCTCATCGCTATGAATGTGAACAAAAACGAAAGCGGAATGGATGCTCCGATTACGATCGTAGCCCTTCCGTTGTTCAAAAACAGCAGGATGACCACGACGGCTATGACTATTCCCATCAGACCGGAACTCAGGACGTTGGACAAGGATTCCCTGATGCTCTTGGAATCATCCGAGAATATCTGATATGAAAGAGCTCCATCGGTATCTTCGCTCAAAGTCTCGAGGACCTTCTTGATTTCGGAGTTTATGCGGACCGTGTTTCCGCCTGCACGCTTGGTGACCGATACCATTATCAGGTCGCTGCCCTCGCTGATGGAGTATGTGGATGCCTTTGGATAGATGATGCTGACATCTGCGATATCCCTGAGGCAGACCATCACGTCGTCGCTGCCCATTCCCACGGGCAGATTCTCCAGCTCGTGCAGGTCTTCTATGGTACCGTCGTACTTGGCATTGATGGTGTGGCTCTGATAGTCAGCCTGCCCGAGGGGAACCGTGAAGTTCGAGTAATTGAGCACCTGGTAGATCTGCAGGACGCTTATGCCCTTGCTGGCCACATCGTCCATGCGAAGCTTCACGTTGATCCGGCTTTCGGCGGCTCCGTACATCTCGACTCCGGCAACTCCGGCTATGCGCGTGAGTTTGGGCTTGAGGGTATCGTTTATGTACTGCGTGATTCTTCCGGTATCGGGTCCGCCCAGGACGGCGAACTGCATGATCGGAAGCATTGTCGCTCCGCCGACGATGGCCGTCGGCTCATGGGCGTCGTCCGGAAGGCTGGATTTCAGCTGCTGGAGGCGGAACCTGAGCTCGGTCAGTTGCTCGTAGACATCCACTCCGTCCTGATAGATGATGGTGATCCAGCTGAACGAGTTGTTGCTCTGACTGCTCATGCTCTTGAAATAGGGCAAGGTCACGAGGTTGTCTTCCAGGACCTTGGTGATATCGGTTTCCACATCCTCAGCCGATGCTCCGGGATATATCGTGATGATCTCGACCTCGGGAAGGGATATGTCGGGAATGAACTCCATTCCCATGTTCAGAAGGCAGTAGACACCGAAGGCAACCAGTGCAATGAGGATCATGGCTATGACTACAGGGTGCTTTACTGCGTAGCGGGAAATCTTCATATCACGTTCACCTTCTGTCCGTCCAGAACCGTACCCTGCCCGTCAACTATGAACAGGGTATCCGCCCACTTCTCGTCTATTACGAACTTTTCGTTGTCGGCCGCGATTACATCCAGAACCACATGACGGGCAGTCTGCGTCTCCGGGTCATAGTAATAAGAGGAACCGTCGGTATTCCTGACTCTCTGGTCCAGGACCAGGGCATTGTCATATGTGCTGTAGACAAGATTCACGTCAACGTACATTCCGGGCCTGAACATCGAGACATCACCGTCAAGGCTGAGCTTAACGCCGAAGGTCTTGGATGTGGGCGAGATGTACGGGGCAACGGTATCAACATGGGCGCTTGTACTTGCTCCGTCTCTGGTTACGATAGCCTGAATGTTCTGTATACCTTTTGAAATCATATCATAGTAGCGTTCAGGAACATTCAGATTGATCTGAAGCTTATCAAGGTCCGCTATCACGTAGAGGGGATTGGAGCTGGTTCCGATGGATCCTTCTGCACTGTCAGCCATCAGAATGGTTCCCGACTTCGGAGCGGTCACCGTCGCATATCCGAGCTGGACCATGGCCAAGTCGTACTGGGCCTTGTATGCATCAAGGGAGGCCTTGGCCTCGTCGTAGTTCTGCTTGGTCGCGGCACCCGAGTTGTAAAGGTTGGAAACCCTGGTGAAAGTGGCATCGGCGGCAAGATATACCGCCTCGGCCTGCTTGGCCTGCAGTTCGTAAGGCTCGCTGTCGATCTGTGCAAGGACATCGCCTTCATGGACATAGTCTCCGGCCTTTGCATAGTAACCGGTTATGGTTCCCTGGACAAACGGAACCACCGGAATCATCGCCTGCGCCTCTATGTATCCGTTGAGAGACAGGCTCTGCTTAACGGTTGCCCTGTACGGTTTCTCTACCTTGACTGCAGCCGTAGGATTCTCATAGGCTGCCTTCGGCCTGTTTATGATGAACTTCCATATGATGAAGATCCCGCCGGCCAGTATCAGAAGAGTAACTATCCATCTTATTACAACACCTGCTCTGCGTGCCATGGGACCTCCTACAGTGAATTCTCAAGTTGCCAGGATGCTATGACGGGACAGATTCCGTCAAATACCAGTCTGTTCAGGACCTCGGCGATCTCCTCTGCAGAAACACGGTTTTCCGAAAGGACCCAGGACTGCAGGGTACTCATGACTCCGCCGATAAGGAACGAATCCATTGCATCTGCTTCCATGTCGCTGAGTTCGGGAACCGCATCCTTCCAGATCTTGGAGCACTTCTGAGCAACCATGGCCTTCATCTTCTCCACAAAGGCTATGTCGCCGTTCTTTCCCAGAAGAAGCTGACAGAGCTCCATGTGGTTCTCCAGACATTTCACCAAAATGGTTATGAAATCGTGGGACTTCTGCTCCAGGGCAGTCAGTGCTACCGAGAAATCATCCAGGAACCGGTTCTCCATTTCAAGGACCATGGAGTTGACATCCTGATAGTGGAAATAGAAAGTGCTTCTGTTTACGTCGGCATCATCGGTCAGTTCCTTGACCGTGACCTGACTGAGGGGTTTGCCCCCTACCAGTTTCATCAGGCTTTCATAGAGACGCCTCTTGGTATTGCGGACGCTTCTGTTGTTTTCACCCTTCGCGTTCATGCGGACCTCCGTGAGAATTCCTCACGGGGAGGCATGATACTACACAAGAGTCTATTTTTCAACACCGTGTCGAATTTTCAGCGATTGTCCGAAAGATAATGCATGACCGCTTCCAGAACCGAACCTGAAAGAGCCCTTGCCTTGTCGGAACAGGTAAGGTAATCAGCCCGCTCTCCTCGCGGATCGATATCGGCGATCTTGAAATGCTCCGGAACCTCCAGGCCATCATGGAGAAGACCGCGGACCATACCGTCCAGGGAGGCCGGAACAGGGACTTCGCCGACATGGGCGATCACATCACCTTTTCTGACTATATCCCCTATTGAAACACATCCAGTGAAAACGCCGCTGCAAGGTGAATGAATGACCCGTTCTGATGTAAAACCTTCAATATTTCCGGGTATACCTGTATTAGGAGCTGCCGTTCCTTCGTAGATAAGCCTTGCAAGCCTATGACCTCTGGCCGTCTCTATCACACAGTCGACATCCTCACCCGCGGTAAATCCGGGACCTAGCGCCACGGTAAACGGAGCCATGCTTTTGCTTGTTCCGAGGTTCTTCTTGGCTATTATTGCATCCACTACCACAGTCGGTTTCAGTGACTCTATCAGGCTCCCCTTCGGATCGGCCACCACAGGGATACAGTTCAGGGCAAGAACGGACATTACATCCGAGGGTTCGCATCGCACTGCCTTCACGCCTTCCACAGTCGCACTGCCGTCGAACATCGCCTGGGCGAATGAGACGGTCCTTCTGATGACCGTAGGCTTTTCGACCTCAAGGGCAATTACGGGAAAACCGCAGTTGTGCAGTCTGATGATCGTTGCCGTGGCAAGATCCCCCGCGCCGCGGACTATGACCAGATTGTCGAATATACTGTCATTGGATTCTTTCATGGATTACTCCTTCCCTCTCGGAGGCTGTGCAGACAAAGACATCGGACGGATAAACCAGACTCCTCAGGCCTGAGGAAACATCAGATCCGATGCAATCGGCGCCGTTGAAGACAATCGCTCTCCGTCCGGGGAGACTGCCTTTCAGAAGGCCTTCGGAATCATCCAGAAGCCACTGGATGTATGAAGAATCCACAACAAGATCCCTGCTCTCGCCGAAAGCAACTTCAGTTGTTCTGTGCCCCAAGGCCCAAAGTCCGAGTATGGAAACCGTATATGTAGTCAGATCCGGAACCACGGGGTCCCTTTGCGCATGGACCTTGACCGGAAGACGCTTGGAACCATCGGCTTCGTTGATGATCACGTCGAAACGGGTTCTCAGGATATCGAACTGCTCCACCGGGGGAGACACCCACTTGTTGGTATTGCCGTCGCCCAGGGCATAGAGAACGGAACACGGGCCTGTCGGTTGAAACGAAAGGACATTGTCCGATGAGAACACACGGTCTGCCCTGTAGTCCAGAAACGAGGGGGACATTATCTTGGTGGTGGTTGTCATTAGGACCCTGTAGCCCCTGCTTCTGAGCCGGGATGCCCATTCTATCATGAGCGTGGTCTTGCCGCCCCCTCCGATCAGGGAGATGAAGGCACCATCATGCACGGCAACGGAGCTCAGGCTTTCATACAGATCCATGCCATAATACTAACCCAAAAACAATGGTTAATCAAACTGATGATTGCCCAAACGGAATCTTGAAGTTATCCTTTATATATGGATTTCACAGCCAAGATAATGCTATTCGATTCCGACCTGGGATTCTTCGGCCCGGGAGTGAGGGACCTCTTTCTGAACATCGAATCAGAACACTCCGTCAAGGGTGCCAGCGAGAATATGGGCCTCAGCTATTCAAAGGCCTGGAAGATGATCCGCAATGTGGAGAAGGCATTAGGAGAACCGGCAGTCACAAGAACCCACGGAGGCACCGAAGGCGGCTCGGCGCAGCTTACGGATGCAGGAAGGATGCTGCTTGAGAAATACATGAGATTCGAGGAAAAAGGCAGACAGGCCCTCAGAAAGGCATTTGAAGAGGAGTTCGGAAATGAGTGAATACTACGCAAGGTTCCTGGAAGCACTGGCCCATGGCAGTGTCCAGAGAAGGACGGACCTGAAGACCGGTTCGGAAGCCATCTACTGTGACGACAACCTCATCTGCAAGGACAGCGATGATACTGTTTCGGAACCGGATCTCTCCGAGGATATCATGGTACAGCCCCATCTGGTACTCTTTGGTGCAGGCCATATCGGAAAGGCCCTTTACGACCTTGCGGTTCTGCAGGATATGAAGGTAACGGTGCTGGATCCCCGGGATGATCAGAACAATGAACAGAGGTTCCCGAAGGCGACGCGTCTGGTGGGAGAGTATGAAGAGCTTCTGGACAAAGACTATCCGGATATCGTGGCTCCCTACTACTGCATCTTCACCCACGGACACAGGTTCGACAGCCGGTGCCTTCTCTATGCACTCAGGCACCCGAGCTCCTACATCGGCATGATCGGCTCCAGGGCTAAGATAGAACACTGCTTCGACCAGGTTCGGGAGAACGGCATAACAGATAATCTGCTTGAGAGGGTCTATTCCCCAATAGGACTTCCCATCAATGCCGTAACCCCACAGGAAATTGCTGTCTCCATAATGGCCCAGATAATTTCCGTATTCAGAAAAAACAAAAGTATTATTACTATCGATGCCTCCGTGCTTGCAAAAGCAGCCACAAAGCCGGGCATAATGGCACGCATAGTCCGATCCTCAGGATCCGCACCCAGAAGCACGGGCTCCATGATGTTCGTCACGGAGAATGACATTGTAGGAACCGTCGGCGGAGGCAGCATCGAAAGCCATACCATCCAGATTGCAAGGCAGATGCTCGGAACCGGAGAATCTCTCAGAATCGAACATCACACGCTGACTGCGGATCAACCTCTGGGCATGGTCTGCGGCGGAGATTCCACGATTCTCCTGAAAAGGGTCTGACCTCAACGGAGATAAAAAAACAGGGTTGCCGAAAAGCAACCCTGTATTGTTTCAGGAATAATCCTTATCTGTCGTATCCGAGTGTGAACTTGACAGAGAAGCTGTCGACAGGCTTGTCTCCGAGCTCTACACCGAACTCCTGCCATCCGTAGGCAAGATCGATTCTGGCTGCGAAAAGATTGAGGCCTGCACCGACTGACATGTAGCCGCGGTTGATTCCGACTCTGGCGGAAACAATCTTCAGGAGCTCGAGCTCGACACCTGCATTCAGGTGGAGCAGAAGATCGGATGCGCGGAAGGTCTCCTTGTTGAAGTTGCGGATCATATCGAGCATATCGACCAGGTCTGCTGTGACTGTCGGTCTGAAGATGCTCCAATCCGGAGCAAAGGCGAAACCGAAGTTCAGCTGCCACGGGGTCTTGATGTCGAACTTTACGGACTCACCGGGATTCTCTTCAGGCTGATCGGGGACAGCACCCTCGCTGAACGAGTTGATCAGGTATCCTGCACCGGCGAAGCTCTGCATGTGGTAGGTTCCGTTGATGTTGTTTGCGCTTGCGCTGAGAAGGATGGCATCATCTGCAAATCCGACTGTCACGCCTGCATCGACGGGAAGTGCCCATCCGCCCATGACCGGAGTATTCCAAAGAAGGGTCTCCTTGATCTCATCGCTGTGGTTGATGAAGGAGATTGCCGTATTGCCGCCGATTCCCTTGAAATAGGCCTTGTAGACGCCGTGTACCGAAGCACCGAGCGAAAGGCTGATTGCATTGGAATCGATGATCTTGAGACCGAGTGCGAGGGTCTGTGCGACGTTGACCTCAGGAATGATGCTGATGCTTGCTAGTGAAGAACCCTTGTTCAGGGTATGGAGTTTGACCTGCAGGTTTGTACCGAGTCCGAAGGAACCGAGCTGAAGGCCTATACCGGTATCGATCTTGGCGATGGCATTGCGGCCTGTGCCGAGATTGTTCAGGTACTTGGTTGCAAGGTTGATCTTATCCTCGTCGGATGCGCTCTTGTCTGCGATCTTGTTGACGATCTCCATAGCCTCGGAATCTGCAACCAGTCTCTGAAGGTTGTAGAGTGTAAGGTTGATCGACGGAACGGCAAGTCCGAAACCTCTCTTGATTGCGAGGTTCGCGGGATTTGCGTAGAAGCTGTCGAGTTTGGTGGGAGAAGCAAGTCCGCTGGCACCCATTGCATCATATCTGATCATCGAGGGATGGAATGCGAAATCGATCTCGGGGTACTCCACCTTATCGATCGTATCTGCGAATACTGCACAGCAGGCAAGCAGGACAATAAGAATACATACGATAGTTTTCTTCATAGTTTTATCCCCCTATCAGAGCTTGGCGAGATAGTTGGAGATCGTTCCGTCTCCATCTCCCAGGTAGAGAAGATCCGTGTATCCTGTATCGTTGATGAGGATTGCAAGAGTAGCGATGCATCTCAGGGAATATGCATCCTGGGTCTTGAGGGATGTGAGCAGTGAATTCCACATGTCTCCGAATCCGTCGACAGGTGCGTTTGCAAGTTCTTCTGCATTTGCCTCGATATCCATCAGTGCATTATAGGATGCATCAACGAATTCCTTCAGAGCAGCCTTTCCGCCGGCCTTGTCAACCGTGACGAATGTCATTGCGACGAAGTAGCGGAGCAGATCATCGACAATCAGTCCGTGCTTGGTCTTTGCAGTGAGAACAGCATCGCAATCGGCGATTGTCTTGGGATTTACATAGAGTGATGAAAGCAGGTCGTAAGTCATCTTGACTGCCTTGGACTGTGCGATCATTGAATTGTACATTGCTTCATTGAACTTTCCGTCCTTGGTGACAAGTTTGGTGAGAGTTGCGATCGGACCCTTGAAAGCTGCAAGATAAGGCAGGACTTCGGCATTGACGGCCTTTGAGCCACTCATTGAGTTGATGAGTGTCATGATATCGACACCGCCGAGAAGATCCATGCCGGCAACCTCGGATGTCATCTTGAGAGTATCGAGGGAGCTCAGTGCTGAATCTGCAATTGCAAGACCTTCCTCAGTAAGACCCTCTTCAGTAACATACTTGTCAGCGCCGCCTTCGGTTGTTGCTGCTGTTGCAACTTCCTGGACGGTATTTGCCATCTCGGAGAGAACTGCGACTGTAGCAAGCTCAGCCATTGTCGGGGTATCTGAGATGCTTTCCTTTACACTGTCGAGGGTATCCTTGACTGTCTGGAGGAGCTCAACCTGCTCTTCTGTTGCACCGGCAGCCACTGCCTCTGCAATCTTTGCTTCAACCTGTGTGGAAAGCTCAGTTGCCTGATTCTGGATGGCGGTCTTGACTGCTTCCTGCTGTTTTGCTGCCTCTTCCTCTGTCATTGAAGAAGTATCGACAACCGGCTTTGTGAGCTCACCCTTGAGAGCCTCTGCCTTCTGCTCGGAATCCTTGACCTTGGCCACTGACTCGGTGATTTTTGCTGCATCAGAGAAATTGATTTCAGCTGTTGCATTTCCTTCATTGTCGACTGAGACAGAAACGGAATTGCTTACAGTCTCCGTGGCATTGTTGACTTCAGCCATATTGGCCTCGATGCCATAGACGTTGTTTCCCATCTTGCCCATGTTCTCTGCCCACTTTGCATATGTCTCCTGCGAGCAGGCTGTCAGTGCCAGAACCATGGCGATGACGAGAAGACCCAAAAGAATCTTTTTCATTGTTCTCCTCCTAATGGAATCACTTCGTGAACCCTTGAGTTGCTGTTTCAATTATCCACTACAAATAACGCTTTGTGAAGCGGATTTCCTTACCATATTATATAACAAGCGAGGTCATCAAAAGTAACAGAGGCCGGACAAAAAAACATCAATCTCTGAGTTTAGACCTGAAGAGGATGCAGAGGATCGAGGCAATGACGGGGAATATAGTATAAAGAGCAAAGAGGCTCGGATATCCAAAAGAGTCGATGATAAAGCCGCCTAAAAGAATGCCAAGCGTAGATGGGAGATTAGTTCCGATAGCCCAATATATGCTCATAGCTAAAGAATAGTGTTCTTTCTTCACATTTTGTGCTATGAATTTTGCCATTCCAATATGAAGAGCACCAAACGTGAGGGAATGGAAAAGCTGGGCAAAAGTAAATGCCCAGACGCTCCTGAACAGGTAGTAGATCATCAGCCTCACGGCCAGACCCACGGAAGCGAGCAGCACGAAAAGGAACGGAGATGCCTTGCCGTTCTGGAGAAGTTTGCCTCCGAACATCATCATCAGGAACTCAGAAAAAGCACCGAGGGCAATGAACAACGTAAACGAGCCTCCGAACCCCAGTTCCTCGGTCATATAGGATGCAAGCAGTTTTTCAGGAGCGGCATGTGCTATCCTGGACAGCGCCACAATCAGGATCATCAGATAGTATTTGCCGCTGAACCAGCTCAAGGAGAAAGACTTCCTGGATTCCGATTCACCGGAATTATCTGCAGGCAAGTCCTTGGGGCTCAGTGACATCACTACAAGGAAGATTGCAGAGACAATCAAAAGGCACAGACAGATGGAGCGGTTGCTGGTCTCGTCAGGGAACCCGGTCAGTCCGAAGACCAACAGTGCAACGACATAGCCCATAGTTCCCATTGCCCTTGCAATCCCATAGGCAGAGGCATTTCCCCTCAGCAATCTGCTCTGATAGCCGTCCAGCATGGGGTTGAGCGACCAGTAGAAACTTGATGCAATGAAGAATAACAATATAGTCAGAACCAGGGAATCCGACAGGGCGCTGGGAATCAGGAGTGCCACGCTTCCGAACATCATCAGCATGACCATGAGTCGGGTCTTCCGGGTACGGTCAGAGATCATGGCCATTATAATCGGGAATATAATTGAGGCGATCTGTCCCATTGCAATCACCACACCGACCAGGGAATGAGAATAGCCCTTGTTACGGAACACGATCTGCGTGTACGGTGCTACAACCGCGACTGTAGCCTGAAAGAAGAAATTCAGGAGCATGAATCTGAGCATGAGTGCATTATCTCTGTTTCGCGGTCTTTATACAATAAAAATGCCACGGCTTTCACCGTGGCAATCCGATAATAAGCTATCTGACTCAGCGGATAGCAAGCTCGGTCTGAAGATCGAAGAACTTTGCCTTCTCCATGTTGGGAGCAAGGGAGACCTTCTCACCGACCTTGACAACGACGGACGGGTCGATCTTACCGGTAATCTGGTTCTTGGCGGTTGCGACGAAGACATGCGTCTCAGCTCCAAGAGGCTCGACAACCGATACTGTTCCGTCGATTGTCTTTCCATCGACAGAGGCTGTCTCGTAGGCGACATCCTCAGGACGGATACCGAAAGTAACCTGCTTTCCGACATAGGCCTTCAGGAGCTTGGCCTGTGCATCTGTGACTTTGAGGCGGAAATCACCCTCGTGGACATAGATTGCATCACCTTCCTCCATGACATCGCAGACCATGAAGTTCATCGGTGGTGATCCGATGAAGCCGGCGACGAACTTGTTGTCAGGCTCGTTGTACAGCTCAAGCGGTCCGCCGATCTGCTGGATGACACCAAGCTTCATGACGACGATCTTGTCGGCCATTGTAAGAGCCTCGACCTGGTCGTGCGTGACGTAGATCATTGTTGCCTGCAGTCTGTGGTGGAGTCCTGAAATCTCAGCTCTCATCTGAACACGGAGCTTAGCATCAAGGTTTGACAACGGCTCGTCGAAGAGGAAGACTTTCGGCTTTCTGACGATAGCTCTTCCGACTGCGACACGCTGTCTCTGTCCACCAGAAAGAGCCTTTGGCTTTCTGTCGAGCAGTTCTTCAATGTCGAGGATCTTTGCTGCCTCACGGACACGGGCATCGATCTCTTCCTTAGCGAACTTGCGGATCTTGAGTCCGAATGCCATGTTGTCGTAGACAGTCATGTGCGGGTACAGAGCATAGTTCTGGAAGACCATAGCAATGTCTCTGTCTTTCGGCGGGACGTCGTTGACGAGCTTTCCGTCGATGTAAAGTTCTCCACTGGAAATGTCTTCCAGTCCGGCGACCATACGAAGAGTGGTTGACTTACCGCATCCTGAAGGACCGACAAGTACGACGAATTCCTTGTCGTGGATGTCGATGTTGACATCGTTGACAGCCTTCACACCACCATCGTAGACCTTGCAGATGTGTTTCAACAATACTTCTGCCATAGAAACCTCCGAGGTTTTATCTTATTCTAGAGTAGGATACTACTATATATTGGCTCCTGTCAAAGCTTTTTTGCTCAGACCATCGCCTCGGGATGGAAGACTTCATCGAATTTTTCTGCTGTCAGAAAGCCCAGACCGACACACGCTTCCTTGAGTGTGATGTTCTCAACAAAGGCCTTCTTTGCAACAATAGCTGCGTTTTCATAACCTATATACGGATTTAAGGCCGTCACAAGCATCAGAGAGTTTTCCAGATTGGATTTCATTTTCGCCCTGTCCGCCACTATTCCGCAGGCACAGTTTCTCTCGAATGAGACGATGGCTTCGGATAGGAGCCTAACTGATTGCAGGTAGTTGTAGATGCAGACCGGCATGAATACGTTGAGCTCGAAGTTGCCCTGGCTTGCAGCCATGCCGACCGCGGTGTCGTTGCCCATGACCTGGACTGCAACCATCGTCACGGCCTCGCACTGGGTGGGATTGACCTTGCCCGGCATGATGGAGGAGCCAGGCTCGTTTGCAGGAATCCTGATCTCCCCCAGCCCGAGTCTCGGACCGCTGGCGAGCCAGCGCACATCGTTTGCGATCTTCATCATATCGCAGGCAAGGGCCTTGATTGCTCCGTGGGAGAACACGATTTCGTCCTTCGATGTCAAGGAATGGAATTTGTTCGGGGCACTTACAAACGGATATCCTGTCAGCTGTGCCGTCTTTTCGGCCACCAGTGAGGCAAAGCCCTCGGGTGCATTCAGCCCGGTTCCCACGGCGGTTCCTCCCAGAGCCAGTTCACAGAGCGGCTCGAGGGATTTCTCCAGAAGCTCTACGTCCCTCTCCAGGCTTGATCTCCAGCCGGAGATCTCTTGGGCGAACGTGATGGGCGTGGCATCCTGCAGGTGAGTCCTGCCGCATTTGACAGCATCGGAATTCTCCACTTCCAGCTTCCTGAAGGTTTCTATCAATGTCTCGGTTGCGGGGATAAGCTT
>JAFUXI010000018.1 GCA_017470995.1 Spirochaetales bacterium | reverse complement strand
CGATGTTCGCAGCATTCACTACCAGCAGGATCCTGTCCTCCTCGAAGCGGTACAGGTATGCATCGTCGATTGCAGAACCGTCTTCGTCCGGAATGATGCAGTACTGCGCCATTCCGTACTCAAGGGCAGCGACATTGCTTGTAACCACATGCTGAAGGAAAGCCAGACGCTCCGGTCCCTCGATGAGCAGTCTTCCCATGTGGGAGACATCGAACAGGCTGCAGAAGCTTCTTGTATACAGATGTTCTGCCACAATGCCTGCCGGATACTGCACGGGCATATCCCAGCCGCCGAAATCCACCATTGTGGCTCCCAGGGCCACATGATCGTCATAAAGAACCGTCCTTTTCAGATTCTCCATCAGTTATCCTCCAAATCACGCCTTCAGCTCATCGGCCGTCAGGCGTGTTTATCATCTTATGACTTTCATCTTATGATCAGCCCCATCGGAACAGGGCGCTCTGCATCGGTATTATCCGGCAGTCTGTCTGAAACATGCATATGCAGCTTCCCGTTCAGGAATATCTCTGCCGAGCCGCCGCCATCCATGTTCAGCACATTCACAAGGCCGATCGACCGGCAGTATTCTCCGAGCTCCAGAAGCGAGGTCCCGCAGCTGTCTACGCCCTTTTGGTAATAGAGCTTGGACGGGCCTTCGGACCAGACAATGGCAGGTTTTCCTTCTTCATCAGAGCAGATTGCCATACGCGGGGCGCGGGCCTTCTCATAATCCAGCGGATAGAGTGTCGGCGGATAAGGCACGGGATCCTTGTAGATATTGTAGAAGCTCGACTCGAAACCCTTCATTACAACGCCTTCCTTGACTGAGGACGAGCCCACCTGAATACCGAAAACGCAGTCGTTGAAATCCTGATAGATGACCGGCGAAGGCACCTGCTCCAGGGTCTCCGCAGTGTGAAGGACAAAGCCCCCCATCGGGACAAGCACTGCTCCGCCTTCATGGAACGCAACGACTTCATCCCCTACTATGATTACATCCAGGCCTTCCTCTTTTGGTGTCAGGCGGGTTTCAGGTCTCTGATAGATGGTGCAGTTCCTGTCATGCAGGAAGATCTTTCCCTGTATCGATATCTTGTGGTCCTTGATTTCAGGTTTTTCAATCCGGGCTTTTCCGTCCCTGTCCACCATCAGGGCTTCCCTGTGGTTGATCGGCGGCTGGCTCATTATGCCGTCCTTGATCACCATGCCGTACGGAGTGCCGAAAAGATCGTACGGGGAGTCACAGTCAAAGAGATCCATCGTGAAGAAATGGGAATTGCAGATCAGAGCCGGCACGGGCCTGATGGTGCTCAGAAACCCGAGGTCATCACCTACCGGCATGAAGCTTACCTCGTCGTCCTTATCGCCGTAGGCTATGCCAAGCCACCCCTTTGCTTCGAGTTCATCCAGGAATTCGCGAACAATGGGGGTATCGACCTGTAGGCTTTTGCCTTTCTTTCGGATGAGGCCCTCTGAGACCATGCGTCTGAGGCCTATCGCTGCGGAAAGCTGCCTGTTGAAGACCACCCCGTGCTCGGTGCGGCTTGGGAACGGGGATCGGATTTCGTCGGGGATGTGGAAAGCCACCAATGCACCATAGAAACTCGGGTTCTTGGTTGCGATGAATATCCGGTACATCCTCTTGAGTTCTTCGAAGGACTCCTTGCTGAATTCGGCCTGGGCGAAGGCGAGATCATTCCAGGCAAAACCGGAGACTATCTGGTAACGCTGGATCTCGCCGTTTGAGTATCTTACCGTGTCAATTCTTGAATCAATCATTCCGACTCCGAATTGCTATTGTAAAGCATCTTCAACCGAAAGTACATCTTCACTTATAGATAAACTATAATTAATAAATAATCGCCGGGATATGAGTGGGTGTTGAGGGTTTTCGGTTGGAGGGGTCTATTGTGGGGTACGGTTGGAGGGGTCTATTGTGAAATCCGGTTGTAAGGTTCCTTTTGTGGGGTCCGGGCAAAAGAAAAAGGAACCTCCGCCTATGCATCAGTTCCCTTCCCGACCCCATAGCCTGACAGGCATCTGAAGCCACTCTTTCTTTGTATAACGAGCGACTTGATTATAGCATAAAAAAAGAACGCGGAACAATTATTCGAAAAAATGTTGGAAAACGGGTCGGAATCTCTAATGAAAACTGCAGTTTTTCTGTTATAGGAAATATGCAGAAAGATTACATGTCCGTCATTGTTTCTACAGCAGCCTCCAGATTCGGAATCAAGACACTCAAGCCCTATCAGATTCTGGTGGTCCACAGAATACTCGAACAGGAGGACAGTTCTTTCGTCAGAAACCAGATTGTCATTCTCCCCACAGGAACGGGCAAATCCATGTGTTTCCTTCTTCCTGCAGTGCTTTGCAGGGGAATAACGATTATCATCTATCCGCTTCTTGCACTGATGAACGACCAGATTCGCAGGCTGAAAAAAGCCGGAGTCAGCTGCATCTGTCTCCGCGGCGGACAAACACCCGAGCAGCGCAGGGAGCTTTTCGGAAAGCTGGACAATGGAACCAAGGTTGTGGTCACCACCCCGGAAACCTTGCAGAACCGGCAGGTCCTGTACGAACTCTGCAGGCACAGCATCAGCCTGCTGGTGGTCGACGAAGCCCACGTCATCTCCCAGTGGGGCAAGGACTTCCGCCCGGCCTACTCCCGCCTCACAAATGTGGTTCTCCGCCTCCGTCCACATCAGGTCCTGGCATTCACGGCAACGGCCTCCGAGCAGACCATCCGCGACATCCGCACCTGCCTCTTCTTCTCAAAGCCCCTGATAGTCAAGGCCGATGCCGACAGGCCCAACATTATATACCGAACATATAGATGTCTGAACCGCACCCAGGCGATCCTGGAACTCGCCCGGTCATGCCTGCGTCCTGCAATAGTCTTCTGCCGAACCAGAACCGATGCCGAGATGATCTGCTGCACCTTGGCGATGGAACTTGAGAATATCAGCGTCAGATTCTACCATGCCGGCCTTCCCAAGGAGGTGCGCGAGAACATCGAGAAGTGGTTCATGGAATCGAAGGACGGCATACTCGTTGCCACCTCGGCCTACGGTTTGGGCATGGATAAGAGTTCGGTTCGGACCGTGATCCATCACCGTCTCCCGCAGACTGCCGAGGAGTATCTTCAGGAATCCGGGCGTGCAGGCAGGGATGGAGAAACCGCAACTGCGTATGTGGTTGTTACATACCATGATGCAGAGGTGTTCAGAATTGGGAGATCTTTCAACGATGAACGATCCGAAAGACCCATGAATGATTCTTTATGGAACTCTTCGGGGGAGGCATACAGTCCCTTGCTGGACATTTTCCTCTCCGACAGGTGCAGACGCCGGGCGCTGCTGCATGAATTGGGTCAGGATAAGGATGAGTGCACAGGGTGCGACGTGTGCCTCAGACAGGTCTCCTTAATGTTCTCAGCGGATTCGCAGGTTCAGAATCTTATACGCCGATGGCCTTTCAGATTCAATGCAATGATGGCCTCTTTCCTGCTCTGCGGCACTAAAAACAAGAATGCGAATCCGCTTGCCGCCATCACCAATCCCTATTTCGGCAGTGTACAGGGCTGGAATCCTCGACATCTTTTCAAGACCATAAAACATTTGGCGGAAGAGAATCCTTCCTACCCGATTTCCTCCGTGCAGTTTCTTGACCAGGGAAGATTGCTATACCCGTCGGACAAATTGCTGTATAATGTTTTAGCAAAACTTCTCAGGAGAATCGACAATGGATATTGCTGGATTATACGGAAAATACGCCGCTTCAGACTCAGCCTTGGCAAAGCTGGCCGTTTCAAGAATCGACGCACTGGCTCAAAGACATCAGGAAATCTTCGAAACCAAGGCGCAGGCAGTTTTCTCCACTTCGGGAAGAACCGAGCTGGGAGGAAATCACACCGACCATAATCTCGGCAAAGTGATTGCAGGCTCAATCAACCTCGATACAATCGCAGCAGTCCATGGCACTGCAGATAACATCGTTACTTTTTCAAGCGAAGGCTACTCGACAATTACCGTTGATCTGTCGCACCTCAATGTGGATGCCTCTCTTTTCGGTACCACATCCGCACTGATTTCCGGTGTTGCCTATGCTTTTGCCAAACGTGGCGGCAATATCGGAGGTTTCTGTGCAAATGTTGCCTCCAGCGTATTCAAGGGCTCCGGGCTGAGCAGCTCTGCGGCCATAGAGGTCCTGATCGGGACAATATTCAATGACCTATACAATGACAACCGATTCACCACTACGGAGCTTGCAATCATGGGCCAGGAGGCGGAGAACATCCACTTCGGCAAACCCAGCGGCCTGATGGACCAGATCGCCTGTGCAAACGGCGGCGTCGTGGGAATTGATTTCAAAAACCCCTCTTCTCCGATCATTACGCCTATTGCCGTGGATTTCGCGGATTACGGCTACAACCTGATCATCACTACCACAGGCGGCAACCATGCCGACCTTACTGCAGACTATGCATCCATTCCTCAGGAAATGAGATCAGTTGCAGCCCTCTTCGGCGACAGCAGTCTCCGCGATGTCGATGAGGCCGCCTTCCTGTCGCAGATCGGTTCTTTGCGCAGAAAGCTTGGCAACGACAGGGCTCTGCTGAGAGCTTATCATTATTTCGAGGAGAACAAGCGTGTCGATTCGATGATACAGGCCCTTGAAAACAGGGATTTCGCTTCTTACCTCGCTTTGGTAACTGAAAGCGGATCTTCCTCTTTCCGCTATCTTCAGAACATCTACAGCCCCGCTTCTGCTTCCGAACAGGGAATCGCCCTCGCCTATGCCATGACTGAGAGTTTCCTCGATTCCTGTGCGAGCAACGGAGCTTTCCGAGTTCAGGGCGGCGGCTTTGCCGGCACCCTCGAGGCCTACATCCCGATTGAAAGGACCGCAGACTACTTCTCCCACATGGAGAAGCTTTTCGGACAGGGTTGCTGCACGGTTCTGGCCATAAGAAACCTGCCGACAACAAGGATTCGATAAGAACTGCATTGCGTAGGGTTGTTTTTCACTAAAAATAACCGTTTTTCCTCTTTTTTATTGATTCTTTCAATATTTTTGTTGTTTTTAAGCTCTTCTTATTGAAACAATGGATTATGAATAAGAAAGAACTGAAAAAACTCATAGCCAACCGCAAGGAAACAGTCGACGGCCTCATCAAAACCGTTGAAAAATCAAAAGCAATTTCAGTTTCCGGAACTCTTTACTGCATCAAGCAACATGGCAGAGTACGGTTTTATATCAAGGAACCCAATGACAGCAGGCTTCACTATCAAAGCGAAGAAAAAGAAACCAGGATAAAATCATTGGCTACAAAAACATATGCGACAATGCTTCTAAACACAGCAAAGAAGGAGCAGTCTCAGCTTTCAAAATGTCTGGATATTCTCGGTTCTGAAACTAACGGCGAGGACTTCGACAAGGCGGATATCGATCTGGTCTATGACAACCTCAATGAGGGAATCAGGAATAATGTCTCCCCAAGCAGATTCACAGATGAAGGCTATGCCCAGCGATGGCAGGAGGAAAAGTATTACAACAGGTGGATGAAGAGCGATTACAGCTTCGAAACACCCCGAGGGGAAAAGGTCCGGTCAAAGAGCGAATGGATGATTGCCTGCATGCTTGCAGAAGCAGGGGTTCCCTACCGATACGAAGAAATCGTTGCAGTCAGTCCTGAGTTCAAATTGTTCTTCCATCCCGATTTCACGGTTCTGAACAAAAGGACCCGCAAGGTCTACTACTGGGAGCACTTCGGAAGGATGGATGATCCCAAATACATCGAGGAATCCTTCATGCCGAAGATGAACGACTACTACAATTTTGAATTCCTTCCAGGGGAAAAGCTTCTGATGACATTTGAATCGAAGCACCATCCATTAGACACGACCCAGGTCAAGAGGCTGATTGAAAACTATCTGTTCTGAAGCCGGAAGGTGGTACTCCAAGGGTAAAAAAAAGAGCTCCGAACGGAGCTCCTGAGAGGAAAGAGAAGAATTATACAACCTTCTGGATCTTTCCAGCCCTGAGGCATCTTGCGCAGACTTTGACTGTTGTCGGGGTTCCGCCGATCATTGTCTTGACTGTGATGATGTTCGGTCTGAAGACTCTCTTTGTGGTAACGCCGATATGCTGTCCGACACCACCCTTCTTCTTTGCCTGTCCCTTTCTGGTAACGACGTTACCGGACATTGTTCCCTTTCCACAAATCTCACATCTACGTGCCATAATATATTCCACCTTAAATAATATCTTTTCGTTTGCAGTGCAACATTAGGAAGTTATCAAATAATCGAATTTATGTAAAGTCCTCACAGAGGAACTTTTGCAACCTCGGCGCACTGGTTTTTCAGGGGGCATTCTGCACATTCCGGCTTGGAGGGATGACAGTATTGTCTGCCGTGGAGATTCACCGTCATCGAGAAGCGGCCCCAATGCTGCGGATCGAGATGCTCGCAGACAAAGTTCTCGACAATAAGCGGATCCCTCGTACCAAGGTCGAACACCCGATTGATCACTCTTGAAAAGTGGGTATCCACCACTATTCCCGGCAGACCGAGCACATTCGCCCTGAGGCAGTTCGCGGTCTTCCGCCCTACTCCGGGCAGTGTCAGAAGGTCGTCCATCTCTGTGGGAACCTTGCCGCCGAATTTCTCCATGATGCCCTTTGAACAACCGATGATGTTCCTAGCTTTGGTATTGAAGAAACCTGTCTTATGGATGATTCTCTTGACGGTCTCCAGGTCTGCAGAAGCAAGGGATTCGGCATCGGGATAGAGGGAGAAAAGCTCAGGCGTGACCTTGTTGACATTCTCGTCAGTGGTCTGTGCGCTGAGGATTACGCTTATCAGAAACTGGAAGGGGTCACGCATCACCAGAAAGGAGATTTCAGGCGGGCTCGTGCGGTCCAGTATTTCATGTACCAGAAGCATTTTCGCATTCAAATCGTCGCTCATGTGTAAAACCTACACTCCTTGACCATCTCTAGTCAATTGCATATACTCCATCATGCAATCGGGGCGTTGCCTAGCGGCTAGGGCGCCTGCTTTGGGAGCAGGATATCGAAGGTTCGAGTCCTTTCGCCCCGAAAGGGAAAAGACCAGTGCGAAATCGCTGGTCTTTTTGCTTTATCAGGTGTCAGATAGTACTCGAAGCCACGCGGAGACCCTTCACTTCAGACAACTGATGCTCATAGCATATTCCATCGCACGGGCAAGGCCATCGTCATTAATATCAGCGGTGACGAAATCAGCTTTTTCCTTAAGAGATTCGCATGCGTTGCCCATCGCAATCCCGAGGCGGCATGTCTCGATCATCTCGATGTCATTCTCTCCATCGCCTATGCCGACCGTTGACGAGATATCCTCGCCCAGATAGGTCAGCACACGGGCAATCCCGGAGGCCTTGGTGACATCCGGCCCCATCAGTTCGGCAGCGAACTCCGGCGGAAGTCCGTTGGTGTTGTTCACCGAGTGAAGCGGACCTTCCATGGCTTTGCGGGCCTCGAGGACAAGGCCGTCTTTGGAAAGGATGAACATCTTCACGATAGGCTTCCCGGCAGGAAATGACTTTACGATATTGAAGCCCTTGAAAGCAATGCTGCGGTTATAGACCCTGCGAGTTATTTCTCTGTACCAGTCCTGGGCTTCCCGGGTAAGATACGAACCGTCATCGGACTGAATGATCCACAGCAATCCGAAGCGGTCGACAACATCGAAGAAAAATGCACGCTGCTCCGGAGTCAGAAACCGGCTGAAGATAGTCTTGCCGTCCACAATCACATTGGCGCCGGCGGAAAAAACCCCTCCGTCAAACGGCAGCTCACGAAGCTGGTCTGTCAGCTCAAAGGGACTTCTTCCGGTACAGAAGAAAAACCGATGCCCCTCAGCCTTGGCCCTTTCAAATGCTTTCAGCGCACTCTGCGGAATGTCCTGCCCCACCGGCAGAATGGTTCCATCTATATCGAAAAAGAAATTCAGCTTCATCAGACAAATTATCTCACTCTCCTGTAAAGTAATTTGTCCGTTTTTCATGCAGCCTCCTTTGGGATGATGTTGAAGAACCTCAGTATCATGATTCTGTCAGGGAACTCCTTGCAGAGCATCTGAGCAGGGGTTCTGCCGTTGAGGATCTTTCTGGG
>JAFUXI010000017.1 GCA_017470995.1 Spirochaetales bacterium | reverse complement strand
GACTTATCGCCCAGACCGAGAACCCTCAGCAGAGTACTTGAGGCTGTTCCCTTTGCGGGAATCACACTGCCGCCGGTAGATCCGGCCTCCTTGGCGATCTTCATGAACCGTCCTGCTTGGCCGTGTCCTACAATCGCAATAATAAGCCGGTGTTGTTTATCAAGAAGAAGCATGCCTTGCCTCCTTTCTTGCCCTGCCTTCCTTGATTCTGAACAAAATGCCCAGAATCTGGATGGCAATCAATGGCGAGATTGCAATCAGTCCCACCAGTCCGAATCCCATATCCGCAGAACCGGAAACCCCCAATGCGAACGACAGAAGGAACGTCGTGCTCATGGGTCCGCTCGCCACACCCCCTGAGTCGAATGCAAGACCGACAAACAAGGCCGGAGTGAAGAACGTCATTATCAGAGCCGAACCAACACCTATGAATACGAACCACAGGTAATTGATCCTGAGATAGATCCTGACCATTGCAAGGGCAACCGCAACCGCAACGCCGAGGCAGATGAAGGTCATCACCATACGCTTCCTGATTCTTCCCGCAGTGACATTCTCTACCTGGTTCGTAAGAACCCAGACCGCGGGCTCGGCAATCACTACGATACCTCCGAAAACGAGTGCCAATGCTATAACCAGGGCAGGACTGTAATTCTGGGATATCGTCTGCCCGAGATATCTTCCGACGTCCACAAAACCGAAATCCACTCCCGTAAGGAAGATGACAATACCGATGAAGCTGTAGACTATGCCCAGAGCAACCTTCCTGAGCTTTATCTTCGGAAAACGAAGCAGCGCGAACTGAAGTACGAATATTATCAGGGCAAGCGGGCCGAACCCGATTGTCGTGGACTTGAGCGTATGGATGAATGAATTCCCGAAATCCGAAACGGCCTCGACTTCCGGCACAATGCTTTCGGCTTCTGCAGGTGAAGAAGATGCCATCATCGCCAGAGTCGCAACGGCAAGAATCGGCCCGACCGAAGCAATTCCCGTAAGACCGAAGCTGCTGTCCTTGTCATGACTCGTAGAGGCTGAAACGCCGAGGCCCAGAGCTAGGATGAACGGAACGGCCAAAGGCCCTGTAGTTGCTCCGCTGGCATCGAAACTGATGGAAGCCATGCTCTGTCCGATCAGTGAAATCAGCACGAAGACAATAAGATATGAAATAATCAAGACCCACTTGAGATGGAAACCTAGGACGGTTCTCAGAAGGCCCACGCAGAGGAATAATCCGAGTCCGATGGCAATCATCAGAATCAGGAGTTTCTCCGATATGGCCGGATTCAGGCTGTTCACCTGCTGGGCTAGGACAGTCACATCCGGTTCTGCAAGCGTCACCACAAGTCCGATTGTAAAGCCTATTGCCAGCATGAAGGCCACATTGCGCCTGTGGGCCAGCACTGAACCCAGCTTCTCACCCACCGGAGCCATGCCGATATCCGTTCCGGCAAGGAACAGTGAAAGGCCGACTACAAGCATCAACGCCCCGACCAGAAACGGCCAGAGCATTGAACCCAGAGGTGCTATGGTGAAGTTGAGCAGAAGGACAATACCCACTATCGGAAGAACCGACATGAGCGTTTCCTTGAGCTTTGCCAAAATATCCACTTACCGGGAAACCCTACTTTTTCTTATAAATCTTCTCGATATCGGCAAGCATATCCGAAGTCTTCTTCTGCGCATCACCGACAGGTCTTATGTTCTGCTTGGGTTTTTCAGTCCCAACGCCTACTGTAGAAGCCATCGAACTATTGAAAGCTCCGGAAGCGCCGGCAGCAAATGCAAGAACCGGTTCGCGAGTACCATAAGATACCTCTTTCCTTCTCTTGAGCTCCTTGAGGTGCAGCTGCCTATAGGAACCACGTCCCTCTTCGTACAGAGACTTGTGACCGCTACCGTAACCATAGCCGTAGCCGTACTTGCCGTATCCCTTCTTTCCGTAGGATCCGTAGGAACCGTAGTAACCATAGTAACCGTAGGAACTCTGGTTCTTGGCGACAACACCGTAGTAGATGAATCCGAGAAGCGGGGCCTGAATGAACTCGAGGTCAGAAATGAAGTTGGCTACTGCCCTCTTGGAGGCAACACCGGCTCTGATGTTCAGGACAAAACCGTCTAGGTGCTTGGCAAGATGGGTGAACTCAGAACCATATGAGAGCGGCGGGCAGTCGATGATGACATAGTCATAGACTGCCTTGAGTTTTTCGATTATCTGGCTGAAACGCTCTGAATTGTAGAGAGCGTTCGGGTTTCTGGTTCCCATTCCTGGCGGCAGGATGTGCAGGTTGGGAATCTTCTCTGTAGGTCTGACAATACACTTCTCCAACGGAATATTGTTGATTGCGGAATCGACAAGTCCGATCTTGGATTTCTTGAGCTTGAAGAAGGCCTCGATTGCGGGCTTTCTGAAGTCTCCGTCTATCAGGATGACCTTCTTTCCTGCCATGGCATAGGCTGCAGCGATGTTACAGATGACCGTGGTCTTTCCTTCACTCATATCCGTGGAGTTGATAGACAGGACCTGAATCTTTTTGGGCAAAGAGTACGCGATGTTGTTTGCAATCGACCTGAAACGCTCGGATACCGAGGCATCGGGATCGTTCAGCACAAACAGGGCCGGAAAATCCTTCTGGATCTTATCGACATCCTTGATGTATGGCGTCCATCCGAGTGATGGCATGTCCCTTCCGAGGATGGATTTGATAGTGTCTTCGCTTCTGATGGTATCGTCCGTGAACTCAAGAAGGAAGCCGAACAGCACGCCTAGAGCCACACCGCCGACGACTGCGATGGCAAGGATCATCATCTTTCTGGGGCTTACTGGTGATTCGGGTACAACTGCGCTATCGATGACGTTGACGTTGCCGACGACTGCTGCCTCAACCATCTTGGTCTCCTCGAGAAGCTCTCTCAAGGAGAGAAGCAGTTGCTCGTAAATCTGTACATCTCTCTGAAGTTCCAGATACTTACGCTCCATAATCGGGTAGTCGGCAAGGTCTGCATTGTAGACTTCGATGACATTTTCAATCGCCTCGATCGTGGCGCTCACACAGATGTAATCGGAAACAGCCTTGGCATAACTGGCATTCTGCGGACCGACCTTCTGTGCGACGACATTGTAGATATCCTTTTCCTTGGAGGAGATTGCATTCTGCAGTACGAAGATTCTGGAAGTCTCAGCAGACGAATCCACGTTCTGATACATTATCAGTTCCTTGTTGTTGGCCTTGAACTCGTCAAGCAGTCCCTGCAGGGCGGTATCGGTCTTGATCTGGTCGACAGTCAGGAGTTTAGATGACGGGTTGAAGCCGGCCATTAGACTCTCAGCCTCGATGAGCTGGAGCTTCAGAGGCTCAATCATGAGCTGAAACGATGCGATCTTAGTGGTCAGAAGAGTGTTCTTCTGGGTCATCTGGCTGATTCCGCTCTGCTCCTTGTACTCGGAAAGGGCGATGCTTGCCTCCGAGAGAAGAGCTTCGGTTGCCGGAATCTGGGACTCCAGGAATTCCCTCTGGGCACTCTTGGAGTTCTTAGCGATTGTAGTCAGCATCTCGGTGTAGGCCGCAAGAATTGCATTGGCCATGTCGGCACAGAACTGCGGATTGCCGTCCTCTACGGTCAGCTCGATGATCTTGGTGCTGCTGACGGTCTTTACCGATACCTTCTTGGTGAAGCTTGCGCCCCTGAGGTTCTTTTCGGAATAAGGAATCCCGTCGGGATCGAGATACTTCGACAGATCCAGCCTCTCAAGTGCATTCTGGAGGTTCGTGGTGGAAGTGATCAGCTGTACCTCGGTATCGATCTTAGAGGAACTGGTACTGGTGGTAAGCAGGCTCTCGATGCTGGTGGCGTTGGAAATCGGCTCGACCAGCGCGGTCGCCTTGGCTTCATATGTGGGGTTTGTGACCCTCAAATAGAAGATTGCCAGGGCGAGGGCCAGAACAAAGAAGATGTATATCCACACCCTTCTCTGCTTGACTATTCCCAGAAGCTGGGAGATGGAGATCTCCTGTTCCTCTCTGGGTTCGTTGTATTGGATATTGTTCTTTCTGGTTTCTTCAGTGTTTTCCATCTAGCCCGACCTCCATCAGAAATATCCGAGGACAGTATGTCCGTAGGTAATCATAAGCAGAACGCTCGAAACAAGGCTCACGATCGTTGCACCGAGTGCAAGACCTGTGGTCAGGTTGTTGTTTTTGGCATACACCGTTGCCCCGGAGGGAACGTTGTCAGCACTAACCTTGCTTCCGGAGGCATTGGTGACCTTGACCCTTCCGCTGGAAGTTGCGGAGAAGCCGCCGGCAAGGGCGATGTAGTAGTCGGAAGTCATGTCGGGAACGTAGGCGAACGTGCCGGGATTATTGACATAACCCGTAACCGTGACGGTCTGGCGTGAGAACGGAATGATGATGTTGTCGCCGGTCTTGAGAGCATTGCTGACAGCGATTCGCTTGCCGTCACGCAGGATGTATGCCAATGCCACATCGCCCGTAGAGCGGATCATCGGAGCGATGGAGGAAAGCAGGTGCTCTGCGGTCTCACCCTCGGTGAAGATGTAATCGATGCTGTTTGCCATCGAAAGGCTGTCGGTGTTATCCGGTGCATTTATGGCACCTGTGATGGACACATGGGCCTTTTTCTGCGCACTGTAGACGACG
>JAFUXI010000016.1 GCA_017470995.1 Spirochaetales bacterium | reverse complement strand
GAGATCCCGACTCCTGATGGAAGAGATTCTCGAAATAGGAAGGAATCCTGATGAAACTCACCAGAATGCCTGCGATGATTACGACACAGATGAAAACCATGATGGCCGAGGTCACCCAGTGGATGCCCTTCTCCAACTTTCCCATCTTGCCGCCGATTTCGAAGAAAATCGGTGAGAATCTTTTTTCTTCTTCCTTGATCACTTCTTCACTTCTCTGCTCGTCGTCCATATTCTTCTCCTCCAAGGCGTTCAACCAGAACAGCTGAGATTATACCTATCACTACACCGGACAGCACTGCACTCAGAATCAGAAACGGCAGGTAGTAGACCAGTGCCTGAGTTTTAAGTATAAAGCATGCAATGCCTATCTGTCCAAGGTTATGTAAAACGGCTCCGCTGACACTTACGCCCACGGTGCCGAAAAATCCGCTTTTCTTAAGAAGAGCCATGCCCAGAAGCGACAGAATAGCCCCGGCTGCCGAGTAGAGGCCGGAGACAACCGACCCGAAAAGAATTGCGCTCAGGACCACCCTAATCAGCGAGACTCCCAGAGCTTCCCTGAAGCCCAGGCTGTAGAGGGCAAAGACTATGGCTATGTTGGCAAGACCCAGCTTAATTCCGGGCACCGCGACGAAGGCCGGAATCTGGCTCTCTATGAAGGACAGCACCATGGCAAGGGCAATCAGCATTCCCATATGAACGACTTTCCTGGTATCCACGGCGAACCTCACAACACGTAGTCATAGCTGTCATCGGTCCCGCGGACGATGACGCTAAGGCGATTGGGCAGACACACGATGCTCTGGTTCTCAAAGCGTATCCAGCCCTGGCGGATGCACAGATGATTCAGGCAGACTGCCTCTGTCATGCGCACCCTGCCGTCCTTGATTTCAATTGTATTTGTGCCGTCGTTGATGTCATAAACACCATCAACAGCTAAAGAATATCTTGCTATTTCCTGATTCTGGACCATTACAACGGCATAGGCGCCGGTTCGGTTGTGACTTCTGGAAACCACCAGAAGTCCGATGCCCAGACATAGAAGGACCGCAATCAGGATCAAGTCCCTGACCAGCGTTGCCCTTCTGTTTTTGCCGTCCATAATCTTCAGACCAGACTGATGACGGAATCCAGACCCATGGTGTAGCGGATGCTGCTGTCGATCCAGATCCATACGGCCTCTACGCCTTCAAGGGAGGAAATCAGGGCAAAGCCGTCCTCGAAACTCATGCAGAAGAGAGCTGTCGTAAGCGCATCGGCCATGCCGCTGTCCTTGCAGATCACGGAAACCGATGTGAAGTAGCTTGCCGGCATCAGTGTGTCCTTGTCAATGATGTGGCAGTACCTTCTTCCGTCGACGGTGAAGAAGCGCTCGTAGTCACCGCTTGTGACGCAGCTGCAGTCGGAAAGGTTCAGAGTAACTGCAAGGTTCTCCGGATTCAGAGGATCGCGGATTCCGACCGTAAACGGACTGTCGTCGGCCTTGGAACCCAGGAACCTTATGTTGCCGCCCAGATTCAGGCCATAGCCGGTCACTCCCTTCTTTGAAAGAAGCTCTGCCGCCCTTTCTGCAGCATAACCCTTGCCCAAAGCTCCGGCATCCAGGCTTGCAAGCGGGTCAGTCAGGCGCAGAGTGCCTGCGCTCTCGTCTATCTCCACAAGGTCAAAGCCGGTATGTTTTGCAGCTTCGGCCAAAGCATCTTCTGCAGGCACATAGGGTTTTTCCGCCTTGCTTGCATCGTGCCAGAGTTTCAGCACCGCTCCGAGGGAGATGTCCATCTCCCCTTTTGTCAGGTCACACATGTCCTTGGCGTACTTTACGAATGCAATCAGATCCGGATCCACCTTCACGGCCTGGCCTGCAAGCCTGTTGACGGTGCAGAGGTTGCTCATTCCCTCGTACTCGTTGTAGATGTCCAGAAGCCTGTGCCAGTGCTCAAGGACGGTGTTCACCTCTGCGGCGTTCTGATTGAACTCCTCTTCCTTGTCCAGGGCATAGCTGCTTAGGGTCCCCACCGTATCGAAATAGGGATAAAAGGTATGGGAATGTACCTTGATAAGTCCGGAGGTTATCCTGGAGCAGGAGCATAGGATAACCATTAAGAGAACAAGCGCGGCAGTCAGGCCAGAGATTTTTCCGAATGACGTTTTCATATGGCCTATTTTTCCACACAATCTTCTGTTTTTCAATGTATAATATGGTTCTGAGGAGTTGGGATGACTGACAAAGAGATGTGGAAAGACTTCTGCAGACAGTGCACGAATCAACCTGAGCGCTATGATTCATGGTCATTCGGGGATGATCCCGATACTCTTGCTGCTCTTGTGCTTGAAGGACGCAAGACCGCCACAGCCTCGGTTCTGGACCTCTATGAGCTCGACCGGGAGCCTCTGCCGAAGGTCGGAGACTACAGCGTAATCCTTGATTCTTCGGACCGGGCGGTGTGTGTCATAAGGGATGTAGATGTAGCAGTCGTACCGTTTGGGGATGTGGATGAAAAGCATGCCAGACTTGAAGGCGAAGGAGACCTGTCGCTTGCCTATTGGAGAGACGTGCACAGACAGTGTTTTTCCGAGTGGATGTCTGAATCGGGCCTGGTTTTCTCAGAGGACACTAAGGTTGTCCTTGAGAAATTCGAGGTGGTCTACAGACCTTAGTGTCCGAGGATCATGTTTACGGCCTGCTCAACGTAACCGGACAGGCTCATCTCCCTGACCCCGGCAACTTCGAAGCACTTGTTGACAGGCACCAGGACCTTCCTGGCGCGGCTTCGGCCTATTGCATCGGCCATGGCAGGAGTTATCTCTCCCAGCATTGAGTCTGCTGCGATTATGCCTATGGGACCGACAATCACATCGGCATCCCTGGCTGCAACGACAACCGGGTTCTCTCCCGTGGCTCCGGCATCGGCTCCGGCCTTGAGCATGGCAGAAGTTGCTATGGAGTTGGTTCCGACTGCAAGGACCTCGTCGGTGCATCCGCTTGAACGAAGCTGCTCTATGATCGATTTGCCGATTCTGCCGCCCTGGCCGTCTATTACGACTATCTTCATCAGTCGACTCCCTTCACCTCATAGCCTGCATCCGTGACAGCCTTTGTCAGTTCTTCGGCCGTTACGGCGGAAGCGGCCTTTACGACTGCGCTGCCCTGCTGATGGCTTACCGTTGCCTCGGAGACTCCGTCGAGTGCCTCAAGGGCCTTCTTGACCCTTGCTTCGCAATGGGGACACATCATCCCCTCTATCTGCATGTTGAAAGTCTTCTCTGCCATTTTGTTCATCTCCTTTTCTATTCTTTCGATCTCCGGGCCGATATCTGCTTGAGCCTTCGATGTCCTGTCTCTTCTGGAATCATGGACCTTGAGCAGGTTCAGCCTCAGGGCGTTGGATACCACACAGAAGCTGGAAAGGCTCATGGCCGCAGCCCCGATCATCGGATTGAGCGTCAGACCCAGGGCAACGAAGCACCCCGCTGCAAGCGGAATGCCTATGGTGTTGTAGAAGAAGGCCCAGAACAGATTCTGGTGGATATTGCGCAGCGTGGCGCGGCTGAGCCTGATTGCAGCGCTCACATCCAAAAGATCGCTCTTCATCAGAACCACATCCGCGGCGTCTATGGCCACATCCGCTCCTGCTCCGATGGCAATTCCGATATCCGCCCTTGTAAGAGCCGGCGCATCGTTGATGCCGTCACCTACCATGGCCACCTTGCCCTTCTCCTTGAGAATCCTTATCACGTTCTCCTTTCCGTCCGGAAGAACGCCTGCAATCACATGGTCCACTCCGGCCTGGGATGCAATCGCCTTTGCAGTGCGCTCGTTGTCGCCGGTAAGCATCACGGTCCTGATGCCCATTGCCCTGAGCTCGGATATAGCCCGGGTGCTGTCGGCCTTGATGGTATCTGCAACCGCGATTATGCCGCAGAGCTTCTTGTCCTCTGCGAACAGTAGCGGTGTCTTTCCCTCTTCGGAGAGACGCTTTGCATGTCTGTCCAGATCCTCCGGTATTCCGATGGAAGAGCTGATGAATGCAAGGCTTCCGCCGGTGAGGGTCTTTCCTTCAAGCTCTGCAGTAAGTCCGTTTCCGGGAAGGGCCTGGAAATCACCGACCTCTTCTATTTCGGTTCCGCTGGCCTGGGCATACTGCATGACGGCCCTGGCAAGCGGGTGCTCGCTTCTGCTCTCAAGCGAGGCTGCAAGTCTGAGAAGCGTTTTTTCATCATAGCCTTCTGCGGCAATAACATCGGTTACCTTGGGCTCTCCGCTTGTGATGGTGCCGGTCTTGTCCAAAGCGACTATATTGATTCTTCCGGTCTCCTCGAGAGCGGAGGCGGTCTTGAACAGGATTCCGTTTCTGGCTCCCATGCCGTTTCCGACCATGATGGCGACCGGGGTTGCAAGACCCAGGGCACACGGACAGCTGATTACCAGAACAGATATTCCGCGTGCAAGGGCATAGCCGAACTGACGGCCCAGAATCAGCCATACTGCCGTAGTAATCAATGCGATAATGATGACCGTTGGAACAAAAATACCTGAAACTTTATCAGCAATCTTTGCAATCGGAGCCTTTGTTGCGGCTGCATCGCTTACCATCTTGATTATCTGCGAGAGCGTGGTATCCTCGCCTACGCGGGTTGCCCGGCACTTTATGAAACCGCTCTGGTTGATGGTTGCCGCGGACACCTGGTCGCCTGCGCTCTTGTCCACGGGGATGCTCTCTCCGGTAAGGGCGGCCTCATTGACGGCGCTGGCTCCCTCGAGGACTATGCCGTCGACCGGGATGCTCTCTCCGGGTCTGACCACGAAGATGTCGTTCTGTCTGACCTGCTCGATGGGAACCGTTGTCTCGACCCCGTCCCTTACTATCGTGGCGCTCTTGGGAGAGAGCCTCATCAGCGACTTGAGGGCATCGGTTGTCTTTCCCTTGCTTCTGGCCTCAAGCATCTTTCCGACCGTGATCAGGGTCAGGATCATAGCAGCCGACTCGAAGTACAGGTCGTTCATCAGGCTTTCCTGGGTTGCCATGTCTCCTACCATCTGGGCCTTGCTCATCATAAAGAGAACATAGGTACTCCAGACAAAGGATGCGGAGGATCCGAGGGCTACAAGGCTGTCCATGTTGGGAGCTCTGTGTATAAGGCTTCTGAAGCCACTTGTGAAGAAGCGCTGGTTGATGACCATTACAATGGCAGCAAGGATCATCTGCACCAGGGCCATGGCAACATGGTTGCCCTCGAAGAACGGCGGAAGCGGAAGGCCGAGCATCATGTGCCCCATTGAGAAGAACATGAGAACGATCAGAAAGCCTATCGAGGCAAGAAGCCTCTTTTTGAGCCTGGGTGTCTCATGATCTTCAAGGGCACGCTCTTCTTCACTGTGGTCCACCGTCCTCTTGCTTCCCTTCAGGGATGCGCCGTAGCCTGCATCCTGAACTGCCTTGATTATGTCGGAACTGGAAGCACTGCCCTCCACGCCCATCGAGTTGGTCAACAGACTCACGGAGCATGAAGACACACCGGGGACGGCCGAGACGGCCTTCTCCACGCGCGCCGAGCAGGCGGCGCAGCTCATTCCAGTGACGTTGTACTGTTCCATGTTTCTATGCGGTTTTCCTTACTTGAGGACGTACATGTAAAGCAGAACCAGGATTGCAACCTGGGCGATGAACATGAGGGGGAAGAAAAGAGCGAAATACCAGTGCTTGGTCTTGTGTCTCTTGAGGTACATTCCCAGACATCCTCCGAGGCCTCCGAAAAGGCCGGTTGCCAGAAACAGGGTCTTCTCCGGGATTCTTGTCGCGGGGTGGCTGTGGGTGGGGTCCTTCTGTGCCCTCTTCTTGTCCTTGGCCATGAGGCGGAAGGCGTTGAGGTTTGTGATCAGCAGAACGGCTGCGATTACGATATAGATGATTGTCTTTGTTTCCATGATAAAGACTCCTTCTTATTCCAGTGAGTTAAATATATCAAATAGTATGTCGTTTGGATAGCAGTGTATCAGCGCAGGCGTAGAAGCCCTGCCTTGCGGTTGTAGATGAAGGTCTTGTTGTTGATCGCAGCTCTGAGCACAAGCTCCAGGGTCTCGCGGATCTGGCGGCCCTTGACCAAAAAGCCCAGGGAGTTGTTTGTCCGGGTGATGATCTCGCTGCGCTTGAGCTCGGCTCCCCCCTCGAACTGGGCGATCATGGCATTGTATATCTCAAGCTGGGGGAAATCGGCTATGGATCTGAAGGTACCCTCTTCCATGTTCTCCTTCTGTCCCGATGGCCTGAAATCTTTATAAACCTCACATTTCAATGACTCTATCTCTTCTTCATGCCCTCGGAACCTCTCTGGCCAGAATACCAGATGCTCGGCTCCGTCACAGTCGATCTGGCGTGTCATCACTGCTCCGACGGACAGAAGCACGCTTCTGAGAAAAGGAGCGATGAGGCTTCCGCGCTGGTAGATCGAATAGGACTTGAGGACCTTGAGCTCCAGAAAATCATCGACGACAGGACCTTCTGCCTCGATTACCGTCCTGAATCGCTGTGCGATGTCCTCCCTGTCGTAGGCCGTGAAATCCTTGTACGGGATTTCCTTCTTCTCAAGGTTAATGCATCTGTATTCCATAATCGGTCCCTCTGCTTCCATAATAACACGATTATTGATTTTCAAAGTAGCTAATTTGTTCTATCATTGAAGTATGGAACTGCTTTTAGACACCGCTAACATCAGCAAGATCAGAAAGGCCCTGGATTACTATCCGATTTCAGGACTCACAACCAACCCGTCCATCATCAAGGCGGAGGGCAAGATCGATTTCTGGGCACATCTGAAGGAGATCCAGGACATGCTCGGAAAGCAACGCACCCTGCATGTCCAGGTAATCAGCCCGGACTGCGAGGGAATCCTGAAGGAAGCCGAAGCGCTCAGAAGCAGACTCGGTGAGGACGTCTACATCAAGACCCCTGTTTCCAAGGAAGGTCTGAAGGCCATCGGAATCATGTCCCGCGAGGGCTTCAACGTAACCGCAACGGCCATCTACACCACTTTCCAGGCCCAACTGGCCATGCTCGCCGGAGCCAAGTACCTTGCGATGTACTACAACAGGATGCTGAATCTGGATATCGATGCGGACAAGGTCTTCAGACAGGTTGCTAATTCCATCCGAGAAGGCAATCATCAGAGCAAGATCGTCGGAGCATCCTTCAAGAGCGTTATGCAGCTTACCAATGCCGTTGAAGACGGCGCCCAGGCCCTTACGGTTCCGCCGGAGCTTCTGGATACGGTCTTCGCAAACCCGTCCATAGACAAGGCAGTCGCGGATTTCCGCAAGGACTGGATTGGCATCTACGGCGACAAGACCCTGGCAGATTTGTAATACCACACAAAAAACATTGCACAATCCTCATTATTTAGACTGCGTTAAGTAGTTTGTATAGTGATTCTGTCTTAACATTGTAAGTGGCACTGCCATAAACGGATGGACGGCCTGACCTCTTGAATTCGGAAACGGATATCGGGAGGCGTTGCTTCCCGATTCTTCGGAAGATGATGAAGGAGGTGATGTTTCGTGAGTGATTATGAAATTCTGATGATTGTCCTTACGGTCATCATCATTATTACTGCACTTAAGAAAAAATGATTCCGCCCATTTGACTTCTGCCAAAGTCAGGACGGAATCTTCGTCTTTGAAATAAGCTGAGGTCAGCCGTTCATCGGCAGTGCCTTTGTTTGGCTGGCTTCCTAATTAAATAATAACCTAAAACAGTTTGCTGTCAAGGCTTACTTCTCGATTTCGGACTCCTTGCAGAGCAGCTCGTCGAGCTTGGCGGCAATCTCCTTTCTGTTTAGGTTCTTGCCGATGATGCAGAGTCTGATCATCCTGTCGCCTACCTGCTCGTCCCAGTCCTCGCGGATCTGCGGGTTCTCTGCCAGAATCTGCTTTCTCTGTGCGGCGGGAGCTGCGGCAATCCACTTGCCGTAGGGGCCGCAGAGAAGCTGTCTGCCGGATGTCTCGAAGACGTAGGCAGTGTTGTACTCGTCGCCGAACCACATCAGGCCCTTGCAGCGGATGATATCCTTGGGCCAGTCCTGGACAAATGCTCTGAGCTTGTGGCGGTTCATCGGGGTTCTTCTGTAGTAGATGAAGGTTCCGATTCCGTACTCGTCCTCGCTCTCGCCTTCATGGCGATGCTCGTGGTGATGATGCTCATGTCCGTGATGCTCATGATGCTCATGCTCATCGTGATCATGGTCGTCATCGTCATCATCATCGTGGTCATGGTGGTGATGTTCATGATGATCGTGATGCTCTTCGTGGTCATGATCGTCATCATCGTCCTCGTCGTCTCCGAGCTCGCCCTCTTCAAGGGCCTTGCACCAGCCGGCTGCTCCGTAGACGGTATCGAAATCAAAGGACTCGGTGGCCAGGATGTCCTTTACAGGTACGTCTCCGTGGCTGGTCTCGATGACATGGACGCCCGGATGGAGGGCCTGGACAACCTTGCGGACCTTGGCGAGGTCGCTCTCGCTGACAAGGTCAATCTTGTTGATGATGAGCGTCGAGCAGAACTCGATCTGCTGGATCAGAAGGCTCTCGATGTCCTCTTCCTCGATTTGGTCCTTCTTCAGGAGATTCTCGCCGCCTGCGAACTCATCCACAAGTCTTGCTGCGTCCACGACGCCTACGACGTTATCGAGCTTTCCGTTCTTGATCAGCTCAAGTTCCTGGGCAATCGGCATGGGCTCGCAGACTCCGGAGGCCTCGATGAGGATGTAGTCGTACTTGCCGGTCTTGATCATCTTCTCGATGTTGGTTGCCATCTGGCTCTTGAGGGTGCAGCAGATGCATCCGTTGGTAAGAGGAACGATGTCGCTGGTATCCGTTATGTTTCCGCCCTTTGCAATCAGGGATGCGTCCACATTGACCTCGCCGATGTCATTGACGATGACGGCGACCTTGTAACCCTGCTGGTTGTTCAGGACTCTGTTGAGCAATGTGGTCTTTCCCGCTCCGAGATAGCCGCAAAGCAGCGTGATGGGTGTCTTTTGCTTCTTTACTACAGTCATGATTATTCTCCATGCTTATTTATATAGCGCCACAAATATAACAAAAAGAGCCGCCTTCGGAAAGAGCGGCTCCTGATGTTCGACCCATTGGGTCATTTGCCTTCATATGCAACCAGAGATCTGAAATCGTAGCCCTTGAGCACTTCCCTACCGTTGAGGCCCTTGAGCTCAAGAAGACAGATGATCCTGGAGACCTCTCCGCCGAGTCTCTCAATCAGCTTGGTTGCGGCCTTCAGCGTTCCGCCCGTTGCTACAAGGTCATCGACCAGTACGACCTTGTCCCCCGGCTTGATGCTGGACTTGTGGATTTCGATGGTAGCCTTGCCGTACTCGAGGTCATAGGACTCGGAAACGGTCTCGCGGGGAAGCTTGCCCGCCTTGCGTACGGGGATGAACGGCTTGTGCAGCAGATATGCAAGCGGCATTCCGAGAATAAAGCCCCTGGATTCGGCGCCTGCTATGGCATCGAACTCGAGTCCGTCGAGAAGCTTCACAAGCTCGTCTATGGCAAGCTTGAGTCCGTCTGCATCCTCAAGAACTCCGGTGATGTCGCGGAACATGATTCCGGGCTGGGGAAAATCGGGAATTGTAATGATATAGTCTTCAACTTTCTTCATGGCAGGCTCCTGCATTCTGTCTTTACCTTTCGGCAATGAGAATGTTATCACATGAGGCGTTTAGGGTAAACCGAAAACCAAGGAGGAATTGGACTATAGAACTGATACATTAGTGTGCAATTTTTTCACACCGCATTCAAAAACTACACACCTAAACACTTTTTACACACTACATTTAGGCGGTTTTTACCCGATTTTTGGGTTTTTCACCTCGTTTTCTACACTTGGCACGGTACTTGCTAATAAAAAGGCAGAGCAACAGTTTTTTTCAATATACCTCCTTTTAGTGTGAAGCTCCCGGATCCAGTTCATCCGGGAGTTTTCTTTTTACCATTGGGGGTATTGGCCTGGCGTTTTTCTTTAAGTCAGAGGACCTCGTGCGTGAAGCAGCTGAAAGTGCCGGTATGGCATGCCGGACCGTCGGGATTCACCTCGATCAGAAGCGCATCGTCATCGCAGTCGCTGGTAATCGAGACTATGTGCTGGTAGTTGCCGCTTGTCTCGCCCTTGAGCCAGAGCTTCTGTCTGGAGCGGGAGAAGAAGCATGTGAGCTTTCTCTGCATGGAGATTTCCAGGGACTCCCTGTTCATGTAGGCAAGAGTCAGGACCTGCTTGGTCTTATGGTCAACTATAATGGCCGGAATAAGGCCGTTGGCATCGAATTTCAAAGCATTGATATCGGTCATAAGCTATTGTCTCCTAAATCAGCCTCATGGGGATTCCCTGTCTCGACAGTTCCTGCTTGAGGGTCTTTATGCTCACTTCCCCGAAGTGGAAGATCGATGCCGCAAGCCCGGCATCCACTCTCGGAAGGGTTTTGAACAGCGTAACGAAGTCCTCTATGCAGCCGGCACCTCCGCTTGCTATCACAGGGACATTTACCGCATCGGATACCGCCCTGAGCATCTCAAGGTCAAAGCCCTTCTTTACCCCGTCGGTGTCTATGCTGTTGAGAACAACCTCTCCCGCACCGTTTTTCACGCAGTCGGATATCCATCTGACCGCTTCAAGGCCGGTGTTCTCCCTTCCGCCCTTGGCAAAGACGCGGAAGACTCCGTCAACGCGCTTTACATCGGCGGAGATGACCACGCACTGGCTGCCGTACCTGAGGGCAGCCTCCTTGACCAGGGAAGGATTTCGGATGGCGCCTGAATTAACACTGACCTTATCCGCTCCGCACTTGAGAACGCGGTCGAAATCGTCTATGGAGTTTATCCCGCCGCCTACGGTCAGTGGGATGAACACCTTTTCGGCTGCCTGTCTCAGGATATCGGTGAAGATAGCCCTGCCTTCCGCAGATGCGGTGATGTCATAGAACACAAGCTCGTCGGCTCCGCAGCGGCTGTAGTAATCGGCAAGCTCCACGGGCGAAGACACATCGCGGATTCCCTCGAAATTGACGCCCTTTACGACCCTGCCGTCACGCACATCCAGACATGGGATGATCCTCTTGGTTATCATGACTGTCCTCCTGCTATGGCGTTTGCATCCTCAAGTCCGATTGACCCCGTATAGTAGGCCTTGCCGATGATTGCCCCGTAGACTCCTATTTCCTTAAGAGTGCATACATCATCCAGTGTCGATACCCCGCCTGATGCGGTTATGTCCATGGAGATCTCAGAAACAATCTTCCTATAGAGATCCAGGTTGGTTCCCTTCATGGCCCCGTCCTTGGATATGTCAGTTACGATTGCGGTCTTCACTCCCTCATCTTCCAGCTCGTGAAGAAATGCAAGACCGTCTTTGTCGGACTTTTCAATCCATCCTTTTACTGCAACCTTGCCGTCCTTCAGATCCACTCCTATGGCTATTCTGTCTCCGTAGAGTCGGAGGGTCTCTCTTCTGAAAGAGGGATCCTCAAGGGCTGCAGTTCCGAGAATCACACGTGAAACGCCTGCATCAAGATAGCGCTTAACAGTATCCAAATTGCGAATACCTCCTCCGATTTCAGTGAGTATATTCGGATATTGAGCTATCTTTTTCACTACATCCATATTGATTGCAGAGCCTTCCCTTGCCCCGTCCAGATCTACGATATGGATTGCCTTGCAGCCCTTTGAGATGAAATCTTCTGCCACTTCCCACGGCCTTTGGCTGTAGACGGTGACCTGGTTGTAATCACCCTTGTAGAGGCGCACTGCCTTGCCGCCGAGGATATCTATAGCAGGAAAAATCAACATATCAGGACACCTCCACGAAGGCCCTCAGGATGTTCAGGCCGACATCTCCGCTCTTCTCCGGATGGAACTGACACCCGAAGACATTGTCCTTCTCCACGCTTGCAGTCAATAGCCCGCCGTACTCGGTCACCGCAGTAGTGCACTCTTCGCAGCCCGTTGCATGGTAGGAATGGACGAAGTAAACATAGTCCCCTTCCCTGATGTACCTGAACAGAGTGCTTCTGTTTCTGAAGATCAATGAATTCCATCCGATCTGCGGGATCTTGAGTCCGCTCTCTATGGATTCCGAGATCGGTCTTACTTCTCCTCTTATCAGACTAAGCCCCTCATGGACACCGTCCTCATAATCCCTGTCGAAGAGAAGCTGCATTCCCAGACAGATTCCCAAGAGAGGTTTTCCGCTTCGGACCAGATCCAGGACCGTTTCCTCAAGACCGCTTTCCTTAAGGGCCAGCCGGGCATCCTTGAATGCGCCCACTCCGGGAAGGACAAGCCGGTCCGCCTTTCGGAGTTCGGCTTCGCTTTTGGTCACTACGGCCTTTTCCCCAATTGCGGCAAAGGAGCTCTGAAGGGAGAACAGGTTACCCACTCCGTAGTCAATGATGGCGGTCATCAGAGAACTCCTTTGGTAGAGGGAATCTCATCCTTGGCATTGGGATCCGTTGCAACAGCCTTGCCCAGAGCCCTGGCCACGGCCTTGAACATGCCTTCGGCAATGTGATGGGAGTTGCGCCCGTCAAGCTGCCTGATGTGGAGCGTTATGCCGGAATTGGAGGCGAACGCGATGAAGAACTCCTCCACCAGCTGGGTATCGAAGGTCCCTATCTTTTCGGTCAGGAAAGAGGCGTTGAAGCAGAGCATCCCGCGGCCGGAGATGTCGACCGAAACAAGGATCAGGGCCTCATCCATGGGAAGGATGATATCGCCGTAGCGGCAGATTCCCCTCTTGTCTCCCAGCGCGGCCTTGAAGGCCTGTCCCAGCGCAATGCCGATATCCTCCACGCTGTGATGGTCATCGACATAGGTATCGCCCTTGCATGTCAGATCCAGGTCGAATCTGCCGTGGCGTGAGAACAGCGTAAGCATGTGGTCCAGAAAACCCACCCCGCTGGAGATGCTGCCCTTTCCGCTTCCGTCGATGTCCAGCCTGAGGCTGATGTCGGTCTCCGCAGTCTTTCTCTTTATCTCAGAGCTTCTCATCCAGAACCTCCTTAGCGGCCTTCAGAAAGGCCTCCATACTCCGGCGCGAGCCGATTGTCACCCTGCACCAGTTCGATATTCTTTCTTTGGTAAAGTGCCTTACAAGAATGCCCTTTTCCTTAAGAATACTATAGAATTGTCCGCCTTCCACCCTATCGGAGGACACGAAAATGAAATTCGCGCTGGAAGGAAGAACCTTGAATCCGAGCTTTTCAAGACCCTCCACAGTGTACTTGCGGTTCTCCATGATGGTCCTGCAGTTGGCCCTGGTGTATGCCTCATCAGAAAGGATCCCTATGCCCATGGCGCTTGTCATGGAGTTGATGTTGTAGGGATTGGTGGAGTACTTGATGGCGTTCAGATCAGAGATGATCTGCCCCGAACCTATTCCGTAGCCGAGCCTTCCTCCTGCAAAACTGCGGGACTTGGAGAAGGTCTGGCAAATAAGGACATTGGGGTACTTGCGTGTCAGCGGAATGCAGCTTTCTGCGCCGAAGTCCACATAAGCCTCGTCCACCACCACGATCCTCGAGGTATCGGAAGCGACCAGACGCTCTATCTCGGATACCGGAAGGGCCACACCCGTCGGAGCATTGGGGTTTGCAATGAAGACAGTCCCCTTCTTGTCGATGTAGTCATCTATGCAGAGTGAAAAGTCATCGCGCAGGGGAATCGTTTCATAGGCAGATCCGTTGAGCTCCGCGAACACGGGATAGAAACCGTATGTCACATCCGCAAACAACGCCGGATTCTCCCTGTCGGTGTATGCCATGAAGGCGAAGTTCAGAATCTCATCGGATCCGTTGGTCGCCAGGACCATGTCCGGTTCCACTCCATAGGTTCTTGCAAGTGCCTTCGTCAGCTCTGCTGAGTTCGGGTCGCTGTAGAGGTTCAGGCTCCTGGTGTTCTGCGCAGCATAATCAAGGGCCTTGGGCGATGGCGGGAAAGGACTCTCGTTGGTATTCAGCTTGATATAGCGCTGCATGTCCTGGGGCTGCTCGCCGGGGACATACGGCTCGAGATTCCTGAATTTGGAGGAAAGATATCTGCTCATCATGAGACCTCCTTCCTGACAAGGGCGCTTCGGGCGTGAGCCTCCAGACCCTCGCGTCGGGCAAAGAAGGCGATGTCGTCGGCAATGCCGGAGAGAGCCTTGTCCGTATAGTAGGTGTACTGGTACTTCTTCACAAAGTCATCCACCGAGAGCGGCGAGGAGAACCTTGCAGTCCCGCTGGTCGGCAGTGTGTGGTTGGGGCCGGCCATGTAGTCTCCCAGAGCCTCGGGGCAGTTGCGTCCGAGGAACACCGAACCGGCGTTGCGGATCCTGTCCAGATAATCGAACGGATTGTCAACGCAAAGCTCCAGGTGCTCGGGAGCGATCCTGTCGCTGATCTCGATGGCCTGCTCTATGGAGGAAGCGATTATGATCTTTCCGTTTGTCTGGATGGAGTCTCTGGCAATCTCCTCACGAGGCAGGACAGACAGCTGTTTCTCAAGTTCCGATGCAACCTTTTCCGCCAGATCCGAGCTGGTTGTTATGAGCACGGCAGAGGCGTTGCGGTCGTGTTCTGCCTGGCTGAGCATATCTGCAGCGACAACCTGAGGGCTCGATAATCCATCAGAAATGATGAGTATTTCGCTCGGTCCGGCTATCATATCGATTCCTACCTCGCTTGATACCTGCTTCTTTGCCTCGGCCACGAAGATGTTTCCCGGGCCTACTATCTTGTCCGCCTTTGGGATTGTCTGAGTCCCGTATGCAAGAGCTGCAATCGCCTGCGCTCCGCCCACGTTGAACACTCTGTCGACGCCCGCCACATATGCTGCGGCAAGAACGTCGGTTCCTATCTTTCCGTTCTTTCCCGGAGGGCTTACCATAACCACCTGGCCTACTCCAGCAAGCTTTGCGGGGATGGTATCCATCAGGACCGTCGACGGGTATGCCGCCGTTCCGCCCGGGACATAGATGCCGGCCACAGAGACCGGGATTATCTTCTGTCCAAGGACCACACCGTCGGCCTGCTTGATCTCAAAGCCCTTTCTGACCTGTCTGCTGTGGTAGGTCCTGATGTTATCGGCCGCCTTTTCGAGTACTTCGAGGAAGGTCTTGTCCACGGCCTTTGCCGCAGCCTCGATCTCCGAGCGCGGAACCTCGATGGAAAGGATTTCGACCCCGTCGAACCTGAGGGTATACTGCTTCAGGGCCTCGTCTCCCCTGCTGCGTACATCGGCTATGATTGCGGCAACGGGTGCGGAAACATCCTTTGAAGAAGATGAACGTGAGAAAATCTCGCTTTCGGGTACCGTACTGTAATCCATTATCCTGATCATCCTAAGCCTCCACCATGGCAGACATTCTGTTCTGTATCTTCAGAATCTCATCCTTCTTGAATTCAAAGGCCGCCTTGTTCGAAATCAGCCTTGCGGAAATGGGCATTATGGTCTGGAAAACCTCCAGACCGTTCTCCTTCAGCGTCGTCCCGGTCTCGACTATATCGACTATGACATCCGACATTCCCAGAACCGGGGCAAGCTCGATGGAGCCGTTGAGCGGGATGATGTCGATCTCGCGCCCTATGGAGGAATAGTAGCGCCTTGCAATCGTGCTGAACTTGGTCGCAACGCGCAGCGTGACATCAGGATTCTCCCTGAAATCCTTCTTTGCAGCCACGCACATGCGGCACTTGCCGACCTTCAGGTCAAGCAGTTCATATATGTCGGGAGTGTACTCATCTATAATATCCTTTCCTGCAACCCCGATATCCGCAGCTCCGCGCTCGACGTAGACGGTGACATCGCTGGGCTTGACCCAGAAATACCTGACGCCGGAGGATATGCTCTCGAACACTAGCTTTCTGGAGTCCGATAGGATGTCGGGACATCTGAAGCCGGCCTTGTCGAACATCGTATAGACTTTCTCGCCCAGTCTTCCCTTGGGCAATGCAATGTTAAGCATCCCGACCTCCCCTTTTTGTTCCGAGGTCGACCAGATCGCGGTATCTGAGACCTTCGGGGACCTGCCTGAGAACCATCACCGACATTCCGCCCTCACGCAGGGCTCTTGCCCGCTTGAGGACTTGGGCGATATCGGCTGAAGCGTCATAGAGAAGCACGACATCCACATCGAACTCGCGTCTATCTTCCAGAAGCCTCTCGAGGGCATCAAGATAGACGGCAAATCCGACGGCTCTCGATTTTCTGCCCATGCGCTGAAGCAGCCTGTCATACTGCCCGCCCGAGAGGACGGCTGCGGGAACACCTTCCACATAACCGCGGAAGACCATGCCGTTGTAATACTTCATTCCGCCTACTGCGGTGAAATCTATCCTTGCAACCTTCGGATCAAGAAGGGAGACTACCGTTTTCAGTTCCTTCAGCGAGGTGCTGTCTGCTCCCATGGTCTCCAGCTCCGCCAGTACCTCCTTATTCGATCCCGTCATGCTGCAGAGATGTGCAAGACTCTCAAGGCTATCGGATGCTTCCGGGGCCTTCTGCTGCAGGGAGAGGATGGCCTGAGTGTTGCGGGAGGACAAGGCAGAGATTGCTTCCTCGGCTATCTCAGATGACGAAATACCTTTAAGAAATGCCTCTATTATTCCCATATGGGATATCGTAAGCACGCTTTTCTCTGATATTGTCGTGAGGCTTTTCTGTGCCAGAACCGCGACCTCTGCAAGCTCCAGAAGACCCACATCGCCTATGCATTCCAGACCAGCCTGCATGATTTCGCGGAAGGTTCCGGACCTGTCGGATACGCGGTAGACGTTCTCGTCGTAGCAGATACGCGAAACGGAATTGCGTACGTCCCTGACGCTCCTGACAATCGAAAGGGTGACATCGGGCTTGAGGGCCATGAGCTTTCCGTCGGTATCGGTGAATGTAATCACGTTGCCGGATACCAGGAAGTCCTTGTTGCCGGCATAGAGGTCGTACTCCTCGAAGCGGCTCATCTTGTAGGGCCTGTAGCCGTAGGAAGTATAGAGGGACCTGAGGGCCATGATGACCTTCTCTTCCCCTTTGAGTTCTATCTTGGTATTCATATCAGGCATCCCCTTCCTTCATGCGGTCAAGTACCGTCCTGTATCCGCCGTCGCCGTAGACCAGACACCTGTTGACGCGCGAGATCGTCGCGGAGGACACGCTTGTCTGCTTGGATATCTCCTGGTAGTTCCTGCCCTGATCCAGGAGGACTGCCACCTGCAGCCTCTGCGTCAGGTCCTGCAGCTCCTTTATGGTGCATACATCCTTGAAGAAGGCCTGGCACTCCTCTACCGTCCTGAGGGACAGAACAGCATTGAAGAAGAAATTGGCCACATCCAGATCTATTCCGTTCATATCATGCTCCCTATTTTAGCTTGATAGCACATTAGCACTTTATCGCACTAAAGTAAAGCAGTTGTGCAGTATTTTCCTCTTTCTTATATAGACATGCGCAGATGACGAAAAAAAGCCGGGACAGCTCAGGGCCATCCCGACTTAGGTAAGAACTAATGATCGCTTTAATCAGACTTTCGGGAGCTTTGCAAGCGATGCTGCGATATCCGCATCCGTCGGGATCTGGTCGCTCATCGTTCCGTCGTTGAAGCTCTTGTAGGCCGAAAGATCGAAGTAACCGGTTCCGGTGAGACCGAACAGGATGTCTTTGGCCTCTCCTGTTTCCTTGCACTTGAGAGCCTCGTCGATTGCTACGCGGATTGCATGGCTGCTTTCCGGTGCAGGCAGGATTCCCTCTGTCCTTGCGAAGAGCTCAGCTGCCTCGAAGACCTTGGTCTGCTCCACGGAGCGGGCCTCCATGTAACCGTCATCGTAAAGCTGGGAAAGGATGCTCGACATTCCGTGGAATCTCAGGCCGCCAGCGTGGTTCGGCGACGGCATGAACTGGCTTCCGAGGGTGTACATCTTTGCCAGCGGGCAGACATAACCGGTATCGCAGAAGTCATAGGCATATTTGCCGCGTGTGAATGAGGGGCAGGATGCAGGCTCCACTGCAATAATCTGGTAGTCGGCCTCTCCCCTGAGCTTCTCTCCCATGAACGGAGCGATCAGTCCGCCGAGGTTCGATCCGCCGCCTGCACATCCGATGATGATGTCGGGCTTGACACCGTACTTGTCCAGCGCTGCCTTTGCCTCAAGGCCGATGACGCTCTGGTGCAGGAGCACCTGGTTCAGGACCGAACCGAGAACATAGCGGTAACCCTCGTGGGTGACGGCATACTCGACTGCTTCGCTGATTGCGCATCCGAGCGATCCGTTTGTTCCGGGGAAGGCTTCAAGGATCCTGCGTCCGGCCTCTGTGGTATTCGACGGAGAAGGAGTTACCTCTGCTCCGTAGGTCCTCATGACCTCGCGGCGGCCGGGCTTCTGCTCATAGCTGATCTTGACCATGTAGACCTTGAGATCCAAACCAAGGTAGGCGCAGCTCATCGAAAGAGCTGTTCCCCACTGCCCTGCGCCGGTCTCGGTGGTAACACCCTTGAGACCCTGCTGCTTGGCATAGTAGGCCTGGGCGATTGCCGAATTGAGCTTGTGGCTTCCAGATGTGTTGTTTCCCTCGAACTTGTAATAGATGTGGGCAGGTGTTCCCAACGCCTGCTCAAGGCAGTAGGCTCTGACTGTCGGCGATGGCCTGTACATCTTATAGAAGTCCTGAATTTCCTTGGGTATTTGCACGAAGCGGGTATCGTTGTCCAGTTCCTGCTTGACAAGTTCCTTGCAGAAAACCGCCTCGAGTTCTTCTGCCGTCATGGGTTTGAGTGTTCCGGGATTGAGCAGCGGAGCCGGCTTGTTCTTCATGTCTGCGCGGAGGTTATACCATGAGGAGGGAATCTCGTTCTCCGAAAGATAGATTTTGTAAGGGATGTCCTTGATTGCTTTGTTTGCCATAATGTTTCCTCCTATATGGTCTGAATAGTCTGCAGATGTTTCTATACACAGAAACTGTTTCTGTCAATAGAAACATAACACTTCCCTTCGATCATTGCAACCCCTTTTTCGAAAAAACTTGAAAATCCTCTTTCTATTTCTTATAAATATGAGCTATGGAACGCTGGGACATCTACGACATCAACAAGAACAAGACCGGAAGGACAATGGCACGCAATGACTGGACCATGGCAGAGGGAGACTACTATCTGTCGGTTCTCGGTGCAGTCCACAGAAGCGACGGGACCTTCCTGATCACGCGCAGGGCCATGGACAAGGCCTGGGCTCCGGGTTGGTGGGAGCTTCCCGGAGGCGGTGTCAAAGCCGGCGAAAGCTCGTTCGAGGCTGTATGCAGGGAAGTTCTGGAAGAGACCGGCGTGGATGTCTCCAAGGCCGACGGGGGGTACTGCTTCTGCTATCACAGAGAAAACAAGGGCCAGAATTATATAGTAGATATCTACCGCTTCGAGATGGACATCACCGAGAAGGACATCAAACTCCAGACCGATGAGGACATAGACGGACGCTTTGCCACGGCAGATGAAATAAAAGCCCTGGCGGATCAGGGCATCTTCCTTCATTACAACAGTATCAAGAAGGTCTTCGAGGATTAATTCACGTAGAACAGAATGTCTCCATAGGTCGGGAACGGCCAGTAGTGCTTGCCGACAAGCAGCTCAAGTTCATCGGCGATCTTCCTGGCTTCTTCCATTGCAGGCACGATGTTCCTGCGGCTGTAGTGCGCAAGATCGGCTCCCGAGTACCCGGCTCCCTTCTCTACCGCCGAATCCAATGCTGCAGTCTTCTCCGAAAGCTCATCGGTCAGCTCGCTTACCTTGGAAAGCAGAGCGCACTCGGTCGAGCACTTGAGCTCCGGCATGGCTGTCTTTTTCTGATTGATGGCCTGAGCAAGGCTGGTAGCATAGAAAGTTGTAGCTGGTAAGATCTGCTGGACTATCATATCGTGCATCGTAAGTGCTTCGATATGGATTGTCTTGGAGTATTCCTCATTCAGGATCTCGAATCTGGAATTCATCTCGACGGAGCTGAACACACCGAATTCGCTGAAAAGCGCGATATTCTTCGGAGCAACGAAGGAGTCAAGCGCATCCGGCGTGGACCTCAGGTTCATAAGGCCCCTTCTCTCAGCTTCCTTCACCCATTCCGCAGAATAGTTGTTTCCGTTGAATACGATTCTGTTGTGCGCATTGTAAGTATCCCTTACGAGGTTCAGCACGGCACTTTCGAAGTCCGCTGCATCCTTGAGCACCGAATAGAAGAGCCTGAGCTCCTTGGCAACGATGGTGTTCAGGACGATGTTCGGACCTGCGACTGAGAACGAGGATCCCAGGGTTCTGAATTCGAACTTGTTTCCGGTGAAAGCAAATGGGCTTGTCCTGTTTCTGTCCGTGGTGTCCTTGGAGAAGGACGGAAGGACATGAACGCCGAGCTCCATGCTCTCCTTTGCACTTTTGCCTGCATCCTTTCCGGATGCGATGGACTCGAGAATCTGCGTCAGATCATCGCCCAGGAACATGGAAACGATTGCAGGAGGTGCCTCGTTTGCACCCAGACGGTGGTCGTTTCCTGCACTTGCAACCGAGACACGAAGCAGGTCCTGGTACTCGTCAACGGCTTTTATTACTGCCGCAAGGAAGAGCAGGAATCGAAGATTACTCCTGGGGTTCTTCCCCGGGTCAAGAAGGTTCCTTCCGGTGTCCGTGGAAATGGACCAGTTGTTGTGCTTACCGCTTCCGTTGACGCCGGCAAAGGGCTTCTCGTGCAGCAGGCATACGAAGCCGTGGCGCTCTGCGACCTTCTTCATCATATCCATGACTATCTGGTTGTGGTCGACCGCGATATTTGCAGTTGCATAGACAGTGGCAAGCTCATGCTGGCAGGGAGCGACCTCATTGTGTCTTGTCTTTGCGCTCACACCGAGTTTCCAAAGCTCCTTGTCCAGGTCCCTCATGTAGTCCGCGACACGGGTCTTGATTGCACCGTAATAGTGGTCATCCTTCTCCTGTCCCTTGGGAGCCCTTGCACCGAAGAGCGTGCGGCCTGTATAGATGAGGTCCTTGCGGCGCTCGAAATCGGATCTGTTGATCAGGAAGTACTCCTGCTCGGGACCGACCGTTGTGATGACTCTCCTTACGTCCTCGTCACCAAAGAGGTGAAGGATCTTCACGGCCTCGTCGCTGACTGCCTCCATGCTTCTGAGAAGCGGGGTCTTCTTGTCCAGAACCTCGCCCGTATAGGAGCAGAAGACCGTAGGAACATAAAGGGTATCCTCCCTGATGAAAGCGTAGCTTGTCGGATCCCATGCCGTGTAGCCGCGGGCCTCGAATGTTGCCCTGAGTCCGCCCGACGGGAATGACGATCCGTCGGCCTCGCCCTTGATTAGGGCCTTTCCGGAGAACTCCAGTATCGCCCTTCCGCCCTCTGCCGGGGAAACGAAGGCCTCGTGCTTTTCTGCCGTGATTCCGGTCATGGGCTGGAACCAGTGGGTGTAGTGGGTGCATCCGTGCTCGAGGGCCCAGACCTTCATTGCGTTGGCGACGCTGTTTGCCACCGCGAGGTCGATGTCCCTGCCCTCTGAGACCGTCTGTCTGAGGGTCTTGTAAATGTCCTTGGGGAGCTTCTCCCTCATGACGGCATCGTTGAATACGAGACTTCCGAAATAATCAGTCACTGTTTCCATAATCGACCCTCCCTGCGTTTCTATGCATAGTTATCATAGATTTATGCAGAATTTCTACTTTATTTGGGCTAAACCGTCAACTTGTTTGAAATAAAAACTTAAAATAAAGTATAATGAAAGCCATTCCGGAGGACAGTATGGACAACAAAACCCGAGACAGGATCATGACTTTCGTCGAAGAGCAGCACGTGAGGTTCGTCAAGCTTGCATTCTGTGACATTTTCGGACAGCTCAAGAACATCACCATCAGTTCCGAATCCCTGGCCAAGGCACTTGAGAAGGGAGTGGGCTTCAACGCCGCATCCATAAGAGGGTTTCTGAACATCGATGATTCCGATCTTCTTCTCTTCCCGGATCCCGATACGCTTACAATTCTCCCTTGGAGACCGACGGAGGCAAAGGTGGCCAGATTCTTCTGCGAGATCCGTCATTCAGACGGAAGCTTGTTTGAAGGCGATGTCCGCTCCATGCTCAAAACCTACGAAAACTCTCTCATTAAAGACAAAATAGACCTTCATGCAAGAACAGAGATCGAATTCTACCTGTTCAAGAAAGACGCCGAAGGCAACCCGACGGATATTCCGATGGACCGTGCCTCCTACTTCGAGGCAGCCCCCATCGACAAGGGCGAGAACATCAGGCGTGAGATCTGCCTGAACATGGAGCAGCTGGGAATAACCTATGTGGCCAGCCATCACGAAAAGGGTCCCGGCCAGAACGAAATCCGCTTCAGTCCGTCTCCGCTTCTGGAAGCCGCAGACCATCTTGTGAAGTTCAAGGACATCGTCAAGATCACCGCAGACCGCATGGATCTGTTTGCATCGTTTTTGCCCAAGCCCCTGTTCAACGAGAACGGATCGGGTTTGGCCATCAGCCTTTCGCTTGAAGGTGCAAGGGATTCGGAAAAGAGCAAACTTGCCAGACAGATGACCGCCGGTATTCTCAGACGCATCGAGGAGATTACTCTCTTCCTCAATCCGATTGCCAATTCCTATGAGAGAATCGGAACCTTCGAGGCTCCGTCGGCTGTGAACTACGGCCTTGGAAACGAAAACTATCTTATCAAGGCCCACCCCGAGGCAGCCAGAGTCAAGGTCAGAAGCGCAGACCCGTCATGCAACCCCTATCTTGCCTGCCTGCTTCTAGCCGGAGCTGCAATGGAAGGAGTGCGTGACAAGCTGAACCCGGATGATTTCAATACCGGCGCAGAGCTTCCCGATACGATGAACGACGCAATCAAGAGCGCCGAGAAATCCGACTTCGTCAAGACGATGATCCCGGAGATTCTCTTCGAGAAGTTCCTTCAGGCCAAGCGCGACGACTGGCTCGAAAGCTCGCTCTCGGGAGATCCGATGCTGAAGGCCAAGAACATGGAGTTCCCCGTAACCTGATTGTATTTCAGCTGCTATTTCCGCACTTCAAAGGCATGTCTACCACAGAGGTATGTCATGCCTTTTTCATTGCGTTCTGGCAGTGAACTCCAATCAGGTTTCAAGTTTATTCGTACTGGGATGCGTACAGCTTGTAGTAGAAGCCCTTTCTATCCATAAGCTGACGGTGCGTACCCTGCTCAACCACATCTCCGTGATCAAGAACCAGGATATTGTCCGCATTCTGGATGGTAGAGAGCCTGTGCGCAATCACGAAGCAGGTCTTGCCCTTCATGAGCTCAAGCATGGCGGACTGGATCTCCCGCTCAGTGGAGGTATCGACATTGCTGGTGGCCTCGTCCAGAATCAGCATCTTTGAATCGTAGAGCATAGCCCTGGCAATAGTCAGGAGCTGTTTCTGGCCCTTGGAGATGTTGCCTCCGTCCTCGCTTATTACCGTATCGTAGCCGTTGGGCAGCCTCATGATGAACGGATGGATGCGGGCCTTCTTGGCAACGCGCACCACATCCTCCAACGTGGCGTTTTCGGCTCCATAGGCGATGTTCTCATACACGGTGCCCCTGAAGAGCCAGGTATCCTGCAGGACCATGGCGTAGGCTGAGCGCAGACTCGAGCGCGTGTACTCCAGCTCATTTCGGCCGTCGACAAGAATCTGGCCGCTGTCACAATCATAGAAACGCATCAGAAGATTGATCATGGTGGTCTTTCCGGCACCGGTTGGTCCGACTATGGCTATCAGGCGCCCTGCATCGGCATTGAAGCTCAGGTCATGCAGGATGGTCTTGCCCTTCTCATAGCCGAAGGATACGTTCTCGAAGCGCACATCGCCTTTAACATCGGCAAGTTCAACGGCATTCTCAAGGTCGCTGACCTCCTCCTTTTCATCCAGGAGGTTGAAGATCCTTTCGGATGCAGAGAGAGCCGAGAGGATCTCGTTCATTATGTTGGCGATCTCGTTGATGGGCCCCGAGAACTTGCGAGAATAGAGAATGAAGGATGAAATCTGCCCCAGCGTCACGCGACCTGCCATGAACAGGAACGATCCCAAAGTCGCAATCAGACCCAGCGACATGTTGTTGATCATACCCATAGAAGGACCGATGGCCACGCCTCGGCTGTCTGCATTGTAGTAGGCCTGAGCGGCATCTCCGTTGACCTTCGCGAAGTTCTCGCAGACCTTGTCCTCATAGGCGTAGGCCTGGATTGTCTTCTCTCCGGAGAACATCTCCTCCACAAAACCGTTCATAAAGCCGTAGCTCTTGGAACGTTTGATGAACAGCGGCCTGGTTTTCTTCTTGATATAGACAGTATAAGATACCGAGATAGGAATTGTAACAAGTACAATGGCTGCAAGAGCGGGAGCAATCCGCAACATCATGATCAGTGAGCCGATTACTGTGGTAAAGCTTGTCATTATCGCCACTATATCGGTCTGTATCGAAGCGGAGACTACATCAACGTCATAGCTGACACGGCTGATGATGTCTCCGGCCTGGTTTCTGTCAAAGAAAGATACCGGGAGCCTTGCTATCTTCTCGAAGCATGCCTTTCTCAGCTTGCGTGCAGTGAACTTGGCCACCATGGTCATCATGATGCTGATACCGAGTGAAATCAACGATGAGGAGACATAGAACAGCAGCATGTACTTCACGTAGTACAGGACCTTGGAGAAGTCTACCTTCCCTGCTCCGGCAGCAGCCTCGTTTATGGCCTTTCCCGCAAGACTGGGTCCTATGAGCGACAGTATGTTCGAGGTGAAGCTGAGGATGAGGGCAAGGAGAATCAGGAGCCTGAATTCCTTGACATAGGAGAGGATCCGTCTGAGGGCCTTCCTGCCATCCTTGGGTTTGTGCTCGGCAATGGTGTTTCTCGGCGGCATGTCAGACCTCCCCCATCTGGGTTTCGTAGATCTCCCGGTACTGCGGAGTCGAAGCCATCAGTTCTTCATGCGTTCCCATACCGATGATCCTTCCCTCATCCATCATGATTATCTGGTCCAGGGACATTATCGAGCTGACCCTCTGGGCTATAACAACCAAAGTAGATTCGCTGTAGTTCTCCCTGATGTTTCGCCTGAGCTGGGCATCGGTTCTGTAGTCCAGGGCGCTTGAGCTGTCGTCCAGGATCAGGACCTCGGGTTTGGCAGCCAGGGCCCTTGCTATCAGAAGCCTCTGCTTCTGGCCTCCGGAGAAGTTGGCTCCATGGATTGCTGCCTGGTGCTGGTAGTTGTCGTCATAGTCACCGATGAACTCGCTGGCCATAGCATGGGAAGAGGCCTCTTCCATCCTTTCCACCGAGACCTCACGCCCGAAGCTGAGGTTCTCCGAGATGGAATCGGCGAAGATCGCATCGCTCTGGAAAACCACGCCGAAATGGCGCCGCAGCTCATCCAGACCGTAGGTGCGCACATCACGACCATCGATGTAGACATGGCCTTCCTGCGGGTCGTAGAAACGCATCAGAAGGTTCACGATGGTTGTCTTTCCGCTTCCGGTGGCTCCTATTATGCCCAGGCTTCCGCCACGCTTGACCCTGAAGTCGATGTTATTGAGGGTCTTCTCTCTTTTTCCGCCTGCAAAGGCATCCAGCTTCTTGCCGTGAGGAGATGCCTCATGGGCATTGTAGCTGAACGATACATTGTCGAAGATTATGTACTCGTCACCCGGGGCCTTCGGGACATCGGAGATGACTGCAAGACCTTCGGCCTGGTTCATGACGCCCTCGATTCTGTTGGCGGAGGCGTTGGCCTTGCTCATGTTGAGGAAGAACCTGTTGAGGATCAGGACTCCCATCAGGATCATCTGGAAATATGAAAGGAAAGCCAGGATGACACCGGGCTGGGTCACGCCCTTGTTGACCCTGTAGGCTCCGAAGAGCACAACCAGCGTAAGTCCGATGTTCATGGCAAGGCTGATCACGGGACCGGGCAAGGACATCACGACGCTTGCCTTGATCTCGCTTTTGCTCATCTGCTCGTTGGCCTCAGTAAAGCGGCGCTTCTCGTAGTTTTCCTTCGAGAGAGCCTTCACGACGCGGATGCCGGTGATGTTCTCACGCATGATGCGGACCACATTGTCGAGCTTGGTCTGTACGATATCGTAGAGAGGAATGCCCTTGCGGGAGATGATGACTACCGCAATAAGGAGAATCGGAGCCAGGATGATGAGGACCAGAGCAAGGCCTACATCCATGGAAAGGGTAATGAAAATGCCGCCGAACAGCAGTATCGGGGCACGGATTGCAATTGTCTGGGTAATCTGCATGAAGGACTGCAGGTTGTAGGAATCGCTTGTCATCCTGGAAATCAGCGACGGGAGTCCGACCTCGTCAAGCTGGTCTCCGGAGAGGTTTATGGACTTGGTGAAAAGGTCCTGCCTGACCTGATAGATGCACTTTCTGGCGATCTTCACAGACCCTCTGTTGGCCCCGACGCTGAGAAATCGGACCACAATCGCAAGCACTATCATCGCCGCACCCCAGAGCAGGATAAGCTTCACATCCTTCTGCGGAGCGATGTCATCTATCATGTATTCAAGGATATATGGAAGAAGCAGTTCGAGCGCAGTGGCGGCAAACTTCACAAGTATCACCAGGATGATTGCCCAGATGTGCTTCTTCATGTAGGACCAGATGATTTTCATGGTCTCGATTATGCCATAAATTAAGAGAAATACAAACAAAGATTTATAACATCGCGCGCGAAATCATATTGCAATCATTACTTTGATTTGGTACATAAAAGCTAGGAGGAAAGACATGAATTCTTTCAAAGGTCGTTCACTTTGCATCATCGATGATTTCTCCAAGGAGGAGCGGCTCTACCTCTTCTCCCAGGTCAAGCGCCTCAAGGCTGCAGTTGCCGCGGATGACAGGGCAGTCATGGACAGTTTCAGGATCAACGATCCCGATTTCGGAATCTACGAGGTGTTCCTCGAGGACAGCACCAGGACCAAGGAAAGCTTCAGAAACGCTGCGAATTTCCACCACGCCAAGCTCACCGAGATGAGCACCGACAACTCATCCTTCAACAAGGGCGAAAGCTATGCCGACACCTTCAACACGGTCATCGGATACAACAACAGGATTTTCATCATCAGAAGCAAGGTCGAGGGCGTATGTAAGTACCTAAGTCAGGAATGTTCAAGCTATGCTGCCAGAAACGGGCTACCGTTTGTCCCCGCCTTCATCAATGCCGGAGACGGAAAGCACGAGCATCCCACCCAGGAACTTCTGGATGAATACACATTCCTGGAAGATAACGAATGGAGCACGGAGAGCCTCCATGTGGCACTGGTCGGAGACCTCTACCACGGCAGAACGGTACACAGCAAGGCCGACGGCCTGAAGCTCTGGAACAAGGTCAGAGTCGACCTGATCGCTCCGGAAGAGCTGGCCATGCCCGAGTCCTATGTGACCAAGATGAAGGACAACGGATTCGAAGTCAGGACATTCGGCTCCATCGAGGAATATCTGAATCAGTCCGACATCGCCAAAAAGTGGTACTTCACCAGACCGCAGCTTGAGCGCATGGGAGAGAAAATCCTGGCAAAGGCCGATTCGCTTCGCTCCTCCATCACCTTCCGCAAAGAGTTCATGGATATGCTTCCCGAGAACACGAAGTTCTACCACCCGCTTCCCAGGCACAAGGAGCACCCCACAATCCCGACATTCCTCGACGAGACCCCGCTCAACGGCTGGGAAAGACAGTCGATCAACGGCATGTACTGCAGGATAGTTCTTCTGGGCCTTGTCGCAGGCAAGCTGGGCGACGACTTCATCCCTGCTGCCAAGACAGAGGAACCGAAGAAACCGGAAGACCAGTGGATCAAAGAAGTCCCCGGCAGCACAGGCACCAAGAAGGAAGAGATATCCGAGGGCGTAAAACCCATCAGGGACGGCATAGTGATCGACCATATCTGCAAGGGAGACACCCCATCGGAAATCAGACGCCACATGACCCTGATCCGCAAGGTGATGAACCTCGACGACTTCAAGGGCGGCGAATGGGTCAGCGAAAGTGCAAACGGACAATTCAAGGGTTTGATTTTCCGTCCGGGCACCTACACCTTAGACCACAAGCAGGTCAAGCGTCTTGCCGCCGTAGCTCCGGGCTGCACGCTCAACATAATCGAAAACGGCAAAGTTGCACGCAAGTTCCGCACCTCCCTGCCGCCGAGAATCTACAACTTCGATGACATCATGTGCATCAACGAGGCCTGCATCTCCAACGACAAGCAGAGCGAAAACGTCCAGACCATGTTCATAAAGACACATGACAACCGATACCGCTGCGCCTACTGCGGCCGTGTCCATACATTCAAGGAAATCTTCAAGCACTGAAACAGGAGGATCGGAAGTGAAGCTTACTAACTATTCTGAAGCCATCGCTAGAAAAGCCCTGGAGATGGGAGCAATCAGGCTCAGCCCGGAAGCTCCGTTCCGCTGGGCAAGCGGCTACTACATGCCCATCTACAACGACAACAGAACCCTTCTGGGGGACTGTGAGGCAAGGCACATGATAGCCCTGGCATTCAAGGAAATCCTCGGGAGCCTGGACTATGATCCGGACAACATCGCAGGCACGAGTACAGCGGGAATCCCGCATGCCACAACACTTGCGGACCTTCTGGGAAAGCCTGTTTCCTATATCAGATCTTCTTCCAAGGACCATGGCCTTCAGAACCAGATCGAAGGTCTGGGACGAGCGAAAACCTATCAAAAACAGAAGGTTGTTCTGATTGAAGACCTCATCAGCACCGGAATGTCATCCATTAACGCAGTCAAGGCAATCCAGCAGGCAGACGGAAACGTACCCTACTGCCTTGCGATCTTCTCCTATGGAACTGACCAGGGCAAGCAGGCCTTCGCCTCGCTGGATCCCGCATGTGAAGCGGTGACGATCCTCGACTACGACTATGTGATTGCAATCGCAAAGCAGTCAGGCTACATCAAACCTGAGCAGGAGCAGATGCTTCTGCAGTGGTCGGCTTCCCCGTTCACCTGGGGCGAGAACCACGGATGGCCTAAGGAGGGCAACTGATGAATTACATTGAAATGCTTCAGACAACCGCCAGAGAGGCAGGCAACTGCGCCTGCATGGGAATAGACCCGAACTTCAGCGCGCTCCCTGTCGGAGTCAGCGTCGAGGATTTCTTCTGCACCCTCTTCGAGGAGATGGACAAGATCGGAATCAAGGTGGCAGCCATCAAACCCAACATCGGATATTTCTCCCGCCTGGACAAACCGCTTGAGAATGACTTCGGCGGATCGAAAGCCCTGGCAAAGATAGTCAAGGCACTTCCCTCCAGGCCCTTTATCCTGGATGCCAAGCGCGGAGATATTGCAACTTCCTCTGCTAACTATGCCTTCGAGGCCTTCAGATGCTGGGGTGCAGACTGTGTCACCGTCTCCCCCTACATGGGAAACGACAGCATCAGCCCGTTCGCCGTTGCCATCGGTGAGGATGCCAAGGACAAGGGTTTCTACATCCTCAACCGCACGAGCAACCCCGGCGGAAAGGACCTCCAAAACCAGATCATGCAGGACGGAAGACCCATCTACATGCACGTTGCAGACCTCATCGCAAAATGGAACAGCGAGTATTCATCGGGAATCGGCGCCGTGGTCGGAGCAACGAATCTCAGGGAATTCGAGGATCTTGCAGCCTTCTACGCAGACAAGAAAGTTCCCCTTCTGATTCCGGGAGTCGGAAGCCAGGGCGGAAGCGCAAAGGATGTAATTGCCATCATGAAGAAAGTCGGTTATCCGCTTGAGCTGTGCAGGATCAATTCCTCCTCCGCCCTTTCCCACCCCTGGGCAAAGCGCAAGGAAGCTGCTCCGCAGAACTGGAAGCAGGTCTGCACCGATGCCGTCAGAGCCTTCGCAGAGGAGTGCGCGCTGTGAGAGAAAGAAAGAGCTTCCCGATGGGTCACAGGGACAGGTCGGTCCATCTTGCCACAGTCAGCGGCGTGGCCACGACCAAGAGCGAACTGATCAGATGGTTCGAGAACAAGGTCCCGGATGTGGATGTCATCACGACCAAAAGCTTCCAGGTCAGGCCCAATCCGGGCAACCGGGAGCCTGTGATTTGCGAAACAAGCGAAGGCAACTTCGGAAATTCCGTGGGCCTCAGGAATCCCGGAATGGAGGTTGCCCTTCCCCAGCTCGAGAAGCTCAGACAGGAAGGCCTGAAGGCCTGGCTCAACGTATCGGTATCGGCAGACAACCCGGATGATTTCACGACCCTGGTCAGGGCCTTCGACGACGTGGCGGATTCCGTTGAGCTCAACTTCTCCTGCCCACACGCCAAGGCAGGCTTCGGAGCATCCATCGGAGTGGACATCAACATAGCCACGGACTATGTGAAGAGAATCTGCGAAGGCTATCCCAAGAGAAAGAGCCTTCTATTCATCAAGCTCACACCCAACGTCGATAACATCGGCGAGATTGCAAAGGCCGTAATCGAGGCCGGTGCCGACGGAATCAGCGCAATCAACACCGTCGGTCCCGTAGTGCACATCGATCCGGTCACCAACACCCCGATTCTCCAGAACGCCCT
>JAFUXI010000015.1 GCA_017470995.1 Spirochaetales bacterium | reverse complement strand
GCATGTGGGAGCGCACGGTCAGCTGTTCCAGTCTCTCGAAGACCTATTCGGTGACAGGCTGGAGACTCGGCTATGCGATTGCACCCCAGCCGATCATGGAGCGCATCAAGCAGTACCATGACTTCAATGCCGTAGGATGCGCCTCGCCTCTCATGGAAGCCGCAGTTGTGGGACTGGAGTTCTCCGACAGCTACTACCAGGAATTCGGAGCACACTATGCCCACATGAAGAAGCTGTTCACGGACGGTCTGAAGGATATCGGAATACCCTACACCGATCCGCAGGGAGCATACTTCGTTCTTGCCAACATCGGCCCCTATCTCAAGAAAGGTCAGAGCGATGTGGACTTCTGCGTCCAGATGACCGAGAAGGTCGGGGTTGCCGCCGTTCCCGGAACATCGTTCTTCAGGGAAAACGTCAATGACATCATCAGACTCCACTTCGCAAAGAAGGACGAGACCCTGTACGAGGCTCTGAACAGACTGGCAGATATCAAGAAAAAAATGGCCTGAAAAGCAAAAATACCTTATAAAAAAAGAACCATCCTCGCATTATGCAGGGATGGTTCTTTCATTATGAGTGAAGACTCAGATTCTTGCGACTCCGGTTCTTCTTGCTGCTTCGGCAACAGCCTTGGAGACTGCCGGGCAGACTCTCGGGTCGAATGCCTTCGGGATGATGTAGTCAGCACAGAGCTCTTCGTCGCTTACCAGTGATGCAATGGCCTCAGCTGCAGCAACCTTCATCTCCTCGTTGATGTCGGAAGCTCTGACATCGAATGTTCCTCTGAAGATTCCGGGGAAAGCCAGAACGTTGTTGATCTGGTTTGGATAGTCGCTTCTGCCGGTGGAGACGATCAGTGCACCGCCTTCCTTTGCCTCTTCCGGGAAGATCTCCGGTGTGGGGTTGGCACATGCGAAGATGATGGCATCCTTGTTCATGGTTCTGACCATTTCCTTGGTGACCTGCTTTGGAGCGGAGACACCGATGAAGACATCAGCGCCGACGAGCATGTCTGCCAGAGTTCCCTTCCTGCACTCGAGGTTGGTGACTTCAGCCATCTCTTCCTTGATCCAGTTAAGGCCTTCTCTACCCTTGTAGATGGCACCCTTTCTGTCACACATGGTGATGTTCTTGAAACCGGCTGAAAGCAGAAGCTTTACGATTGCGACTGCTGCTGCGCCTGCACCGTTGGTGACGATCCTGACCTCTTCCTTCTTCTTCTTGACAACCTTGAGGGCATTTGTAAGACCTGCAAGAGTGATGACTGCAGTTCCGTGCTGGTCGTCATGGAAGATTGGGATGTCACACTTCTCCTTGAGCTTTCTCTCGATCTCGAAACAGCGGGGAGCCGAGATATCCTCGAGGTTGATTCCGCCGAAGGAACCCGAGATGTTGTAGACTGTGTTGACGAACTCGTCTACATCCTGTGTCTTGACGCAGAGCGGGAATCCGTCGACATCGCCGAAGGCCTTGAAAAGGACGCTCTTTCCTTCCATGACAGGCATTCCAGCCTCAGGTCCGATATCTCCGAGACCGAGAACAGCGCTACCGTCGGAAATGACAGCACAGATGTTCCATCTTCTTGTAAGCTCGTAGCTCTTGTTGATGTCCTTCTGGATCTCAAGACAGGGCTGTGCGACGCCGGGTGTGTATGCCAGGGAAAGATCTGTTGAATTGTTCACCGGAACTTTTGCGATGACTTCGATCTTGCCTCTCCATTCTGCGTGTTTCTTGACTGATTCCTTTGCGTAATCCATTTTTCACCTCTTTTGATTGCAATGATTTGCATCCTCATAATATTACTATACGCGTACGATTATCAAGCGTTTCTTAACGTTTTTGAACAAAAAAGAGAGAAAAATGAACTTTTTTAATCAAAATCATTCAAAAATCGAACATTACTGTCGATTCAGTCTGGCAACGACCTGAAGAATGGCAGCCTGGGTCTTTCCGTCCGGAACTTCACCTTTGATGATTTTGTCTACCATTTCATTGATTTCGATCATCTCGACATTGATGCTTTCGTCATCGTCGAGTTCCCGCTCGCCGAATTCAAGACCCCATGCAAAATAGAGATGAATGACCTCAGTGGAATAGGCGCATGTGGGATAGAACGGCCCGAGGTATTCGAAATTCGAAGCAGTGATTCCGGTTTCCTCGCGCAGTTCCCGCTTGGCCGCTTCCAGATGGTCCTCGCCCTCGTAATCGAGCTTGCCCGCAGGAATCTCCAGCAGTTCTGCCCTGAACGGGTAGCGGAACTGATGCTCGACGGCAATGCGTCCGTCATTGTCCATGGCAACGATAGCCACGGCCCCGAGGTGCTTTATGTACTCGCGTGTACTCTTGTTCCCGTTGGGAAGAAGGATGTTGTCCTTATACACATGTAGCAGCCTTCCGTCGAAGATCTCGGTGGAGTCAAGCTGTTTCTCCGTAAGCGTCATTTTCTTGAATTCTTTTTCCATAGCCATAGAATCTATCCCAACTGTATTCACAGGTCAACGGCATTGCCGTCTTCATCCCAGAAATCTCCGAGGCTGCTGTCCCGCAGGTAATAGAGCACGCCGTAGCACTTCTTGCCGAAGAGCTGGCGGGCAACTTTCACATATGTGGTGATCTGCTTCTTGTGAATCTGAGGATTCTTGGTCCTGTCCGTCTTGTAGTCCACGACAAGGTTGTAGTCATCGCCGAACACTATAAGGTCCATCACCCCTTCGACTGCTATGTCACCGAGCTCTTCGAGGCATGTGTAGAACCTAAGTTCGCTTTCGAAGGAACTGCCCCGGACATGGGAAGCATAGAAGGAACTGCAGATGAAAGAGCGGGCAAAATCCTTGGCCTGATTCAGAAGCAGAAGATTACTCTTCTCGCTTTCAAGTATGTTGCACTTAAGTGTCTCGAGACTTTCTGTCTTGAGAAGGATCTCAAGGGCTTCGTGACAGAGTGTTCCGAACTTGTCATTGATTTCCGATTGCCCGATAATTGAATCAACCTCAAAAATAGGTAGGTTTATCCTAGGAATTGAGCTATCGATTTCCTTTTCGTACTCTTCCAGCCCTGTTACGCCGACTCTGGTATTGCGGCTATGGAATTCCACAAGTTCATCCTGACTCGGCAGTCTGAGAACCGTTTCGGAAGAACGCTTGCCAAGCCTTACGGTGGATCCGACATCTTCCATGACGACACCGTCCATTGTGCATTTCAGGGTACTCAGATCTCCGCCTATGGCAGAAAGATACCAGTTGAATATGTTAGATCTTCTTCTTGCGGAATATCCTCCGATTACAATCAGATGATCCTTTGCCCTGGTCATTGCGACATACATCAGTCTACGCTGTTCCGCTTCCTCACGGTCCTTTCTGTCCTGCTCAAGGATTTTCTGCATGCCGGACTTCTCGCTGGCAATCAAATCCCCGTTGTAGGTAAAGACGTAATTTGATTTGTCGTTGGTACCGCTGCTTCCGATGTTCGCATAGATCACGACCTTGAACTCAAGGCCCTTCGACTTATGAACGGACATTATCTGAACTCCGCTCTGCCTGGCATGAAGGACATCGGCTTCCGGGAGCTTGTCGCTTGTTCCCAGGTTGTTGCGCAGGAAACGGCTGTAGTCGGCAAGACTTCGGCCTTCTGCATCATAACCGACGGCATAGGTGTAAAGATAATCGTAATGCTCGGCAAACGGAAGTCTGTCCCGGTCCTGCATCAGGAAGGCCTTGTATCCGCCTTCGACATAGAGCTTCTCCAGCAGAGCCGCAATGGTGGACCGGAAAGCAGTTTCCTTTACGGATTCAAGGAAGCTGCAGAATACGGAATAACGTGTCCTGTCGATATCGAGCACTTCCTCTCCGGCAAGGACATTCTCTATGCTTTGCTCGCAAAGACCGCAGAACGGACTCTTCAGGAGGGCAATGAAGCTGCGCCTGTCCTCCGGATAGAGCAGATAGTTGATGAAGCTGTAGAAATCGCTGGAAACGGCATCAAGCATCAGCGATCTTGTTTCTGCAATCTGGTATTCGATTCCCCTTCTCTTCAGGGACTTCTCGATGTTCATCTGGTTTGATGATGTTCCGAAGAGTATTGCGATATCGCTGGGCTGTGGCCTCTTGCCGTCTACAAGGAACTCATCGGAGTGCAGGATGCGGTTGCAGTAATCCCCTATCGCCTCGGCCTCCAGAACACCTTCCTTGAGCTCTTCATCCTCGATCTCGTCCCTGTTGTAGACGGCAAAGATTATCCTGCTTGCTGTATTGTCCGCCTGCCGTCCCGCCCTTATGGGAGCGAAGCGGGCCTCAAAGTCTTTCCCGTTGCCGGAAAGCACCGAAGCGAACACCTTGTTGAAATGATCTATCAGGGCGCTTTGGCTTCTGTAGTTGGTGCCCAGTGCAAGAGACTGTCCGTTGCACGAGACCTCGTCCTGCAGGCGCCTGAACACGGAGACATCCGCTCCCCTGAAGCGGTAGATCGATTGCTTCTCATCTCCCACGAAGAAGAGTTTGGAAGGATCAAGTTCATCGATATCCGGAATCTTGCCTTCGGTACCGTAAAGGTCATCGCGCTCGGAGAGCAGGAAAACAAGATCGCGCTGGTGCATGTTGTTGTCCTGAAACTCATCCACCATTATCTGCTTGAACCTGTGCTTGAACAGATTTCTGACCGCAAGGTTGTCACGTAGGATGCATACGGCAAGATCCGAGATATCCTTGAAGGTCAGCGTACCTTGCATTTGCTTCTCTGTTTTCAAAAGAATGCTATATTTTTCCAAGGCTTTCTGAAGAATTGAGACATTGTCATCACTTCCGAGTGCAAGGTTCTGAAGCAGTACAAAACCCGAATCCTTGCCCATCAGAGGCTTCAGCAGCCCGACGATTTCCTTGACTTCCTCATCCCTGACACCCCTGAGATCAAAGTAGTCCCTTTCAGAAAAGCAACGCTTCTGATAGCACTCGGAAATATGTACGAACTGCCCGGCGAACTTTCCGGTCAGGTTCAGCTGACCCAGGCTTTCAAGAAGAGGGCCTATGCGTCTCATACGGTCTTCATAGATTTCCCGTACGTTTGTAAGGAAAGTCTGTGTAATCCTCTCGGCATTATAGTTGCCGCTCAGGCTGGTCTGTCTGGCGATGATGAAGAAGAACCTCTCCATGACATCAGAGGGCATCAGCAGAGATGCAATTGCATCCCGCTCGGAAATGTTTTCCGGATCCGACAGGAACTTCAGGGCAACTCGCTGGGCAAGGTCCATATAGTCATCGTCCGAAATAACTGTGATATCCCTGGGAAGTCCGTAGGTGATGCAGTCGCTTCTGACGATCTGGGCGCAGAAACTGTCCAATGTGGAAATGGTTGCCCTGGAAAAACTGTCGAATGTATCCGAAGGCAGACTGTCACGGGCCTGAAGCAGACGGCGGTAGATTCTCTCTCGCATCTCGCTTGCAGCCTTCTTCGTGAATGTCAGCGTAAGTATCTGTTCGGGTTTGAGCCCGCCCTCCATGACAAGGCGAAGAAACCGCCATGAAAGGACAGCGGTTTTTCCGGCGCCTGCACCGGCGGATACAACGGTATTGACGTTGCTTTCGATTACTGGTCTCTGCTCATCATTGGGGAAGAAGTTCTCCTTCTGCATTATCTGCTGAAATGTCATTGCAGGTTGAACCTCCTTCTGCAGATTGCCCTCTCCCTGCACAGCTGGCAGGATTCCTTGCTCGGAGTGGCAATCCAGTTGCCCTCGGAATAGCCGCTGAGGGTATGCTTTATGTCAGCATCCAGTTTTTCTTCCTGCTCGGCCCACTTGGCTGCATCGAACCCCTTGAAGGAACCGTCCTTCATCGAGAAGAAGAAACAGTCTCTGACAACCTTGTCCGGGAAGGCCTCCTCGAACAGCCGCTTGTATAGAACAAGCTGATAGGTTGCGCTGCCTACCCCCTTCTTGTAGTCAAGAAGATAAATCTGACCGTCCTGTCCCTCAATCACCGTATCGATGGAACCCGTAAAGGACTTGTTCTGATTGAGAGACTGCTCGTTTTTCCTCGGGATGAACGGACCGATATAGTTTTTGCTGCCCGGATCAAGAAGCAGAGTAATGACGTTCTTCAGGGACTCCAGATAGCGACCTCGGATGCTTGCCTTGGTATAAATGTCGAAAATGCGGTTTTCTTCCAACATCTTATCCAAAATATTTCCTATTTCGGTATGGTAGATTTCCATTTTGGAGCTATCCAGAAGCTGTCCGAGATGGTTTTTCATAAAGGCCTGGACGACCTCATGCAAAAAGGATCCGATCTCGCGGTCATCCTGTTTCGAAGGTTCGAAATCATCCACCGCCCCTTTTGTCATGCCTGTCCGAAGGAACTCGCTGTATGGACACTTGACGTATGTGCTTATAGAAGTATAGGAAAGCTTCACATCATCAGGGTCTTTCGGATTTCCCAAGCAGTCAACGGCCAGGTCGGCGCCTCTTGGCGCAAGCGATGTCTTGCACGCACGGGCAAAGCTTTCCAGATCCGCCTTCTCGTAAACCAGCTCAGAGTCCGGCAATGCTATATCCTCCACTGCATTCTGCTTCACGAAGAATGAAGGTGAACTCTGAGAACCGGAGTAAGATGTCTCGGATCCAGAGATCCATGCATGGGCACTTACGCTCTGATAATAGGACAGAAGCTCTGAGGTTACATCAATGACATTCCTTTTCTGAACCTCGTGGTCTTCCAGAAAGCCCAGATCCACATCCCTGACATTTGCATTGGAATCGTTCAGGCCGATGAGGAAATGGTGAGGCACATCCAGAAGATGATCCTGCCCGTATTCATAGACACGGATTCCGTCCTTCTTCTGCTGGGAAACATACGAAAGCTGCTCGACCTCTCCCATGAAGATCGTAAAGAGACTTCCGAGATCCAGCGAGCACGCCTTGAGCGCAGTGCTTATTTCCGCAAGCTTAGAGAATATGAAGGAGTAGACATCCCTGTCCATCGGATCGGAAGCCGAGAACTCTTCGTTTCCCAGCAGAAGTGCAGTAAGCCCGTGGATATCCCTGATCAGTTCATCTCCTCCCCTTGCCTTTCGGATTGCAGCAAGGGCACTCTTGAGGCTGCGGTACAGTTCCAGCATGCTTTCATCGGAGCGCTCGTGGGCATCCCTGGCCAGATCCTTGAACAGGTCATCCGAAGAGAACGCAAGACTTCCGGAAAGATGATTATGATCGATCATGAACCTCACGAGGTTCCTGTTGACCTGCATGTCCCGGTAAGGCAGAGACGAATCCAGAAGCAGTGCCTCGATGCTGTTGAAGGAAAGGTTCTCGCTTATGCACCGGCGGACTGAAAACAGATATCTACCCGGGACGGTCTCGGAAAGCTTCAGACTCCTCATGAAACTCAGCGGCGTGTTGTACTCGAGGCTTCTGCGTTCCAGATAGGGTCTGAGCGCTTCGACATCAGGTGTGGAAACGACGATGTCTTCAGTCGGGACATGCTTGTGTTTCAAATTCTGAAGCTGTCTGAACAATGCTTCAATTTCCGATTCAACCGTGAAAAACTTTAGGTATTTAGGCTTAATAGGACATTTAAGCGTTGATACAGAAATAAGCTCTGTTTCACCGATATCCTTCATGAACCTCTGCATCTGCACATCGGCATCGTAACCGACAAGCATATAAGGACCCTTTGAATAATCAGCATTCTCCAGAGACGGTTTCTCCCACAGGGGCTCATACAGACCATTGGCAGAGAGAAAGGATGAATAGGCATTCTTCAGGATATGGAGATCGCTCCGCAGAACCTTGTTCTCTATGTATACATCATCAAGATCTCTCAGCGAAGGAATCACACCCACAAGGAAAGATACGAATCTGTGGTGATAATCATGGAAATCATCATCGTAGAGATAATGCATTTCCGTCTTTTTCGACTCCAGGAAAGACGAGACGAAAGCCAGACGATATATCCTGTCGGAAGGACGCTGCTCCCTTTTGGGCGAGAAGAGTTCCTTGAATCTGTCGAACGCCATGGCTCTGGATGCAAGGATACTGCAGCGCCTGGAACGCACATAGGCGCTGAGCCAGTACCGTGCGGCATTTTCGGTAGGGAACACCAGCGTGGCCCCGCCGTCATCCAGAAGTCTGAAGATTTCGTCTCTGAAGCTCATATATACAATATACATCAAAAGTGCACGGATTTTGTCAAAATAGCAACAATTTCAAAAAAAACGTAAAAGATGGACAAAGTCATTGCGGAAAACTATTGCACAATGCGGGCAAAAAGTGATATTTACAAAGAAAAAAATTTCAAAAATGCTGATAATTCATTTTAATTGAATAAAATGTACATCAGTAATTTTTAAGAAAAAGAATTGCGGAAAACCGCAATCGACTTGGAGGTTTTATGTACGATTATCAAAAATTCATGGCAGAACTTGAGCGGAAGAACCCTGGAGAGCCGGAATTCATCCAGGCAGCAAGCGAAATCGTCGCCTCGATCATCGATACTGTCAACTCTAACCCGATGTATCTGAAGAACAAGATCCTCGACAGAATCGTCGTTCCGAACAGAATCGTAGAGTTCAAGGTCGAGTGGGAGGATGATAACCACGAAATCCAGGTCAACCGCGGCTACCGTGTTCAGTTCAACAACGCAATCGGCCCCTACAAGGGAGGACTCAGATTCCATACCAACGTCACACTCGGAACCCTCAAGTTCCTGGGCTTCGAACAGACCTTCAAGAACTCACTGACCACGTTGCCCATGGGAGGCGGAAAAGGCGGTTCGGACTTCTCGCCGAAGGGAAAATCCGATGACGAGATCCTGCGCTTCTGCAGATCCTTCATGACAGAGCTCTACAAGCACATCGGTCCTGATACCGATGTTCCTGCCGGAGATGTCGGAGTCGGCGGAAGGGAAATCGGTTTCCTCTACGGACAGTACAAGCGCCTTCGTGATGAGAACACAGGAGTTCTGACCGGCAAGGGCATGGCCTGGGGCGGATCCAAGATCAGACCCGAAGCCACGGGATTCGGAGCCCTCTACTACGCAGAAGAGCTCCTGAAGGACTTCAACGACACCGTCAAGGGCAAGACAGTCTCCATCTCCGGTTACGGCAACGTTGCCTGGGGTGCGGCTATGAAGGCCACGCAGATGGGTGCAAAGGTCATCACCATTTCCGGCTCAAAGGGTTATGTCCTTGACGAGGCCGGTGTGAACACAGAGGAAAAGTGGAACTACATGCTCATGATGAGAGCAACCAACAGCGGAGATCTTGCAGGCTATGCCCGCACGTTCGGAGCCAAGTTCTTCCCCGGTGAGAGACCATGGAACGTTCCCGTGGACATCGCAATGCCCTGCGCCTACCAGAATGAGATGCGCAAGGAGGACGCCAAGGCTCTTGTGAGAAACGGAGTGAAGTACATCATCGAGACGTCCAACATGGGCTGCACCGCAGAGGCCGTTCAGGTCTTCAAGGATGCAAAGATCCCGTTCGCTCCTTCCAAGGCAGCAAATGCCGGAGGCGTTGCAGTATCGGGCCTGGAGATGAGCCAGAACTCGGAGCACCTGTCATGGACAGCTGAAGAAGTCGATTCCAAGCTTCACAGAATCATGTGCGACATCCACGACGCATGTGTTCGCGAGGGTCGCCAGAGCGACGGAAGCATCGACTATATCAAGGGCGCAAACATCGCCGGCTTCAAGAAGGTTGCCGATGCAATGTGCCAGCAGGGATACTGATTCCAGCTTATAGTACGAGGGCAGTGTTTCAACGCACTGCCCTTTTTCTTTCTATATCCGAATTAAGAATAATTATACGCAGAATTGCCATACGCAAGCTCATGATGGTATAATCTTTCAAAAAGGGAGAACCTGCCATGAAAGAGACAACAAGGATTACAGTCATAGGTACGGGAAACATGGGCGGAGCCTTCGCCGAGGCTCTGTCAAGAAACGAAACCATTGAACTCAGCATCTTCGACAGCTACAGACCATGTGCAGACAACGTTGCCAAGAACAAGCCGATCACCGTCCTGGATGATATGGCACAGGCCAAGGGCACCGATGCGATCATCATAGCAGTCAAGCCACAGGTCCTCCCGGAAATCTACAAGGATCTTTCAGACCTCAAGCCCGGACTCTTCATCTCAATCGCTGCAGGCGTGACGCTGGAGAAACTGCAGGCCAACCTCAAGACAAAGAAGGTTGTACGCTTCATGCCCAATATCGCCGCAAAGGTCGGCAAGGCAGTAACGGCAGTGGCCTTTGCGGAAGGACTGACCGAAAAACACAAGAAGCTTGCCATGACGGTTGCTTCAAGCGTAGGTTCTGCTTTCGAGCTCGATGAGAATCTCTTCAGTGCATTCATCGGGATTTCCGGAAGCGGAATAGCCTATATGTTCGATCTCATGCACCATATGGCGATGGGCGGAGTCAAGCAGGGAATCCCCTACGGCAAGGCACTCTCGATTGTAGCCGATACGATGATCAGCGCAGCAGAGCTTCAGAAGAGCACAGGCAAAAACGCAATGGATCTTGAAGCCATGGTCTGCTCTGCAAAGGGAACCACGATCGAAGGAGTTGCCAAGCTTGCAGAAGGCGGGTTTGCAAATGCCGTCCTCAACGCAGTCGATGCTGCGGCCGAGCGCTCCAGAGAACTTGAAAAGAAGGCCTGAATCATGGATAAGCTTACAGAATCATTTGCATTAGTAAGAAAATCAGCATCTGTTCTTGCCGTTTCCTCTGATAAAGAGAGACAATTCTATCTCAAGGAAATTGCCAAAGCCCTCAATGCAAATAAGGCTGAAATCTTTGTTGAAAACCAGAAGGATATCAGTGAAGCAAAGAAGGCAGGCATTCCCGAAGCCATTCTTCACAGGCTTCTTTTCTCCGAGGACAAACTAGCTTCAGTAACCAAGGGATTGACCGAGCTAGCAGATATTAAGGACCCCATCGGAAAGACAAGGGAGAAACGCGAACTTGACCCGGGTTTCATACTTGAGAAGCGGACTTTCCCAATCGGTGTTATAGGCATGATATTCGAGGCCCGTCCGGATGCCCTTGTCCAGATTGCCGGACTTGCGCTCAGATCAGGAAACGGAATAATCCTCAAGGGCGGCAAGGAAGCAAAGAATACAAACAGAATCCTGGTCAAGCTCATCAAGGGTGCAACCGAAAGCAGCACATTCAGAAGCAGCTGGATACTTGGGATAGAAAGCCATGAGGATGTCGATTGCCTGCTCAAGGCAGAAGGATATGTGGATCTGCTCATTCCCAGAGGATCGAACGCCTTTGTCCGTCATGTCATGGACAGCACCCGAATCCCCGTCATGGGGCATGCAGACGGAATCTGCGCCACATTCGTCGATGAAAGCGCCGATCAGGATAAGGCAGTGAACATCTGCGTCGATGCAAAGATCCAGTATCCTGCAGCCTGCAATGCAACCGAGACTTTCCTGATCCATTCCAAAATAGCACAGCAGTTCCTTCCCAAGCTCAATGATGCATTGACGAAGAACAATGTCAGAATCCATGCGGATGAAAGATCGATCAGATTCATGAAGAATGCGATTTCAGCAACCGAAGCTGATTTCCATACCGAGTATCTTGGTCTTGAATGTGCAGTCAAAACCGTTGATTCCGTGCAGGAAGCTGTGGAGCATATCCAAAGTCATGGATCTCATCATACTGACGCAATAATAACCCAGAACGTGGATAATGCTAAGTTTTTCACAGCTTATGTGGATAGTGCGGACGTTTTTGTCAATTGCTCCACAAGGTTTGCAGACGGCTTCAGATTCGGTCTCGGTGCAGAGGTTGGAATCTCGACATCCAAGCTGCATGCTCGTGGTCCCGTTGGCCTTGACGGCCTTATGACAACAAAGTGGATCCTTACCGGCGACGGACAGACGGTTGCCGAGTATTCGGGAAAGGATGGCAAGCAGTTCCATCACAGGGAGCTTATCTGATGCGAGAGCTGGGAAAAATCCATACCATCGTAATCAAAGTCGGAACCAACCTCCTCTCTTCCGTTGACGGCATAGACAAGGCCAGGGTCGAGGATATAGCCAGGCAGGTTGCAGTTCTCATCGACCAGGGCCATCAGGTCATTCTGGTTTCTTCCGGAGCAATCGGCATGGGAGCCAAGGCGCTGGGGCACAACAACCCGGTAAAGCACATTCCTCTCAGACAGGCCTGCGCCGCCATTGGAAACCCGCTTCTCATGACAGCCTATCAGGAAGCCTTCAAGGCCCACGGGCTGCTCTGCGGCCAGGTACTGATAACCAGGAACGTCCTGAACAACAGAACGGGCTACAACAACATGAGAGAGGCTGTCTCCACCCTGCTTCAGCTCAAGGTCGTACCCATCTTCAATGAGAACGATGTAGTCTCCACTTCCGAGATCAACAGCATCTTCGGAGACAATGACCGCATGTCCGCCTACGTTGCCTCCAAGATAGATGCGGATCTTCTGATTCTGATGACCGATATCGACGGCCTTTATACCGGCAATCCCAAAAGCGACCCGGATGCAAAGAAGATCAATGAAATTGCAGACCTCACGGAAGACATCTTCAACTATGCAAAGGGGGCCGGCAGCACATTCTCCACCGGAGGCATGAAGACAAAGCTACTGGCAGCCCAGATCGCACAGAAAGGCGGCTGCGGCACGCTGATTGTCTCAGGCTATGACAAAGATGCCCTGATAAGATCAGTCAGCGGTGAAGAAATCGGAACTTACATCTTCCCCGAGCAGAGGCTGGCCCAGAGACAGAGATGGATTGCAAACACCGCATCGTCAGGAAAGATAACGGTTGATGAAGGTGCAGAGAACGCGCTTACGGTCGGTCACAAATCCCTTCTGCCTTCCGGAATCCGCAACGTCGAGGGAATCTTCAACGAAGGCGATGTTATCGAGGTAGTGACAACCGAAGGCAAGGCAATAATGAAGGCCGTGACCTCGTTCAACTCCTCGGACCTGCTTCGCATAATGGGAAGAAAAACAAAGGACATCACCAAGATACTCGGCGATGTCCCCAAAGTAGTATTCAGACCTGAAGATTCGGTCTATCTCTGATTTCAGCTGTATTTTGCAAGCCTTGCCTCGCTTGCCAGTCTTCTGACAAGCATCGGGAATGCACTCTCGAAATCAACACCATAGGTATTGTAGTTCTCATGGGAGATGGTCTTCTTGATCGACTCGACGACAAAGTCGCCTGCAAGGGCGTAGGCCTTCTCAAGGCTCAGGCCTCTGACGAGAGCTCCTGTAAGGACGCTGGCAAAGATATCGCCTGTTCCATGGAAGCTGATCTTCATCTTCCTGTGGAAATACCATGAAATCCTTCCGTTTTCGGCATTATATGAGGCAATACCAATTTTCCTTGCTACCCCGACAAGGCTTTCCTGGTTTGTCTTGAACTCAATACCCTTCAGGACAACCTGCTTGGCACCAAGCCCTGCAAGCTGCTTCAGAAGTCCCTTGATGTAAGCCTCGTCATAGCCGCTGCCCACATAAGGAATGCCGAGCATGAAGCTTGCCTCAGTCAGATTGGGAACGATGATGTCGGCTTCAGCGCACAAGCCGGCCATTGCCTTTGCGAACTCCGGAGTGAAACCCGGATAGAGCTTACCGTTGTCAGCCATGCACGGATCCACGATGACTTTGGTCTCTGGTCCGCGGAACTCTCTGATCAGACGATGCATGAGCTCTATCTGCTCGAAGGACCCCAGATAACCGGTATAGATTGCGTCGAACTTGAAACCTTCCTTCTTCCAGTGCTCCATGATAGGCTCAATGTCACTGGTCAGGTCACGGAAGGTGAAGCCTTTGAACATTGTGTGGGTAGAGAGTACCGCAGTCGGAATGATAGCTGTCTCTACTCCCATAGCTGAAATGATCGGAAGTGCAACTGTAAGAGAGCACTTTCCTACGCATGAAACATCCTGTATTGTTACGATTCTCTTCATACTACCAAATCTTATGATTCGGCCTGTTATTGTCAAGTTGTAAACGCAACACTAAACAAACACGCGCTCTTGAACAATAAATGGAACTGATTTACGATATGGTTGTCTAGGGGTGGCCCTTGTGGCCTGAGATCATACCCTCGAACCTGATCCGGATCATACCGGCGTAGGGAACGACGATATTCTACAACCATCCATCCCCTGACAGATCATCCATAAGGAGGCTTTCAATGAAGAAAGCATTATCTGTCATTCTAGTCATGATGCTTGCTATCTGCAGCATCTTCGCCCAGTCAGCTTCCGAAAGCGCAGCCAATAAGGACCAGAAAACCCTCACCGTCTATGCCTATGACACATTCTGCGGTGACTGGGGTGCGGCTTCAGCCGTCATCCCGGCCTTTGAAGAGGCCACCGGCATTAAGGTGAACCTTGTTTCCGCAGGTGCTGCGATCGAAGTCATCAACAAGGTACGCCTGGAAGGCGCCAATACCCGCTGCGATGTGATTCTGGGAATCACCGATGACATTGCGGACAAGGCATACGACCTTCTTGAGAGCTACAACAGCCCCAATATCAACAATATAGACAGCAGGCTGGTCTTCGACCCCCAGAACCGCCTTATTCCGTACGACTACGGTGCATTTGCCTTTGTCTATGACAGTGAGGCAAAAATAGAGCTTCCCACCTGTCTCGAGGACCTCAAGAAGGACATCTACAAGGACAAGGTAATCCTGATAGATCCCAGAACAAGTTCGGTCGGAACAGGCCTTCTGATGTGGACCTACAATGCCCTCGGAGAGGGCTGGAAGGACTGGTGGAAGACCATGAGCAGGAACGCGCTCACAACGGCATCTGGCTGGTCCTCGGGCTATGGTCTTTTCACGGAAGGAGAGGCTCCTATCGTCATCAGCTATACCACAAGTCCGGTCTACCACGTGATGTGGGAGGATACCACAAGATATCAGGCACTGCTGTTCACAGACGGCCACGAAGTAACCATCGAGGCTGCCGGAATAGTCAAGGGAACCAAGCACAGACAGGAGGCGGAGGCCTTCATCGACTTCCTTCTCACACAGGCTCAGATTGACCTTGCAAACGCCAACTCCATGTACCCTGCAAACACAAAGCTGGAGCTTCCGCCCGCCTACGACTTTGCCCCCGTTCCGGAGAAGATCTACACCGGTTCAAGCGAGCTTGCAAGCACTCTCGTAGGGCAGTGGACAGACGAAATCGTCAAGTAAGCCTTCCTAACAAAGCAAAACACAAATAGGAAGAACGGCTTACAAACCCAGGAATAACAAAAGATAACTAATTGCTATGAAAAAAGATGACAGTTACTACATCAGACATGCCCTTCCCGCACTGGCAGTAACTGTCATTGTTTTTCTTCTGCCCGTGGCAAGTGTGCTTCTGAAGGCCAGGAACATAGGCCGGACCATCACGGATCCATACACATGGAGGCTGTTGGGTTTCACGGTTCTGGAGTCCGGTCTCAGTGCCCTTCTGTCGGTTGTCATCGCCCTGCCGTTCTGCATCTTCTTCTCCCGCTACACCTTCAGACTGCGAAAAGCCATGCTCACCATCAGCGATGCCGCCTTCGCCCTTCCTGCCATCCTTGCAGCCCTGGGCTTCGTGATCTACTACGGCAACAACGGCATCCTGAACAACATCCTCAAAAGCCTCACGAACGGCAAAGCCAGCCTGAAGGTCCTCTACTCCTTCAAGGCCATAATCCTTGCCCATGTCTACCTGAACTTCCCCGTTGCCTTTTCCCTGATAACCACAGCCCTGAGCAACATGCCCGATACCGAGGAGAAGGCCTCGAGACTGCTTGGCGCATCGGAGGTAAGGACGTTCTTCAGAATCACCTTGCCCAAGGCGATGGGCAGCATAATCTCGGCATTCACCCTGATCTTCCTCTTCTGCTTCCCGTCCTTCCTGATAGTCATGAGCCTGGGCGGAAACCCCAGGTTCTTCACCATGGAAGCCGAAATCTACAAGCGCACCTACACCGATGTTGATCCGTCCTCATCTGCAAGCCTTGCGGTCTTCTCGTTTGCAGTCATGGCCCTGCTTCTGCTGGCTACAGGCTACGGACGTGAGGACAAGAAAGCACAGAGGGCAAGACACAAACTCAAGCCGCTTGCAGGAAACAAGAAGGCAGTGGCGATAATCCTCTGCATCCTGATAATCCTCTTCATGGCTCCGCCGATGCTCTCGATTCTCTACCGTGCATTCTTCAACCGCGACGGAGATTTCACACTCAAGGCCTGGAGCGGAATAATCAACAGGGCAAACTCGGGTGCAGGCACTAGCCTAGATGCCATAATCAACAGCATTGCCATAGCGACTATCTCGGCAACGGTTGCCACAGTCATGGCCACCAGGATCTCCATGGCTGCGGTGCGCAACAGGCTCAACTTCCTGAGTCTTCTCTCAAGCCTTCCGATGGCAGTCGGATCGGTCTCCATGGGACTGGGCTTTGCCTTCCTTGCAGCCAGAATCCCGCTTTACAACAAAGCCGTTTCCTTCCTTCTGGTGCTTCTTGCACACATCGTGGTGATAATGCCCTTTGCAATCCGCACGATACTGCCGGGGGCCAGACATATTCCCGTCAGGTTGCCTCTGGCTGCCAAGACACTCGGTGCAAAACCGAATGAAATCTACAGACGGATCGAGTATCCGATGCTCAGAAGCTATCGCCGGCGCGCCTTTGCCTTTGCGTTTGCGCTCTCTCTCGGAGAGGTAAACGCAACGCTCGCCCTCGGCGAAGGCCGAATCACGACCATCCCGGTTCTGATTTACAAGCTGATCAATCAGTACAACTATCAGGGAGCATCAGCCCTTGCCGTGGTGCTCCTGACGATTGCCATAGTCATGTTCGCCATCGGCGAGAAGGAAGAAAAACAATGAGTTACCTCGAATGCAACGACCTCAAGAGGACCCACAGGCATTTCACACTGGACCTTTCATTCGCAATGGACAAAGGTGAGCTGCTGTGCATCATCGGCCCGTCCGGAAGCGGCAAGTCAACCCTGCTTTCCCTGATTGCCGGCATAGATGACACCGAGCGCGGAAGCATCATCCTCGATGGCGAAGACATCACGCGGACAAGCATCCAGAAAAGAAGAATCGGCATGGTCTTTCAGGACTTCTCGCTCTTTCCGACCATGAACGTAGAGCAGAACATCCAGTACGGCATGAAAAACAAAACACCTGAGGAGAAGCAGAAGAAAACCGAAGAGCTGCTTGAACTCGTTGGTCTGAAGGACTACGCAAAACGCAAGGTCCTGGAGCTCAGCGGAGGCGAAGCCCAGCGCATCGCCCTTGCCCGTGCCATTGCAGCAGAACCCAGGATCCTTCTTCTGGACGAGCCCCTCTCCGCCCTTGACGCACCGCTGAGAAAGCGCCTCAGGGAAGAGCTTCGGAACATCCACTGCCGGACCGGCCTGACAATGATCTATGTGACCCATGACCGGGAGGAAGCCTTCGCAATCGCCGACAGAATCATGATTCTCAGAAGCGGCCATATTCAGGCAATCGGCAGAAGCGAAGAGCTCTACAACAACCCGCAGAGCCTCTTTGTGGCAAACTTCACCGGTGAAGGCTCAACCTTAAAAATGCCCCGGAATCAGAATATCGATGAAGATTCAATTGCATTCATTCGTCCTGAGGATATCATCATTCTTCCCAAAGGCACAGAAGAAACAAACGCAGACTCGATCAGTCTGGATGCCGAAGTCTCAGGATCAGAATACAACGGCAGCTTCTACACAGTCACCCTTCAGACCGAATACGGCGAAATCAGGGCCACAAGCGCCCGCAGGCCCGAAGACGATCAGGTCATGCTGTCCATCCCGAAAGGAAAAATCAAATATCTCAAATAAAACCTCAGTGAAATAAAACACTATTGTAAGTACGGTTTGCCTGAGATAAACTCAATAGAAAGGGAACGGGTACATGGCACTGCCGCTGAGAAGAAGCATAGATTTCACGAAGGGAAGCATCTACAAAAGCCTCCTTCTTTTTGCCATCCCCATCATGCTGGGAGAAGTCTTCCAGAACCTCTACCACAGTACCGATTCCATTGTCCTCGGCAATTTTGCAGGAGCTGAAGCGCTGGCTGCCGTCAGCGTCTGCAGCACCCTCACCAACCTGCTTGTAGGCTTCTGCAACGGCATGTCAGTCGGAAGCACGGTAGTGGTTGCCAAGGCATTCGGCAGAGGTGACAAGGCCAAGCTGGATGAAAGCATCAGATACACATACACCTTCGGAGTCCTTCTGGGTCTGGCGTTCTCGGTCATAGGACTTCTGATCTCCCCGCTTCTGCTGAACATGGTCAAGGTCAGCGACGAAATCTATTCCCATGCCCTTACATACCTTCGCATCTACATCGCCGGCATGGTCTTCACCGTAGTCTACAACAATGCCGCAGGCATACTGCGCGGCATGGGCGACATGCAGACGCCATTCGTGATTCTGCTTGTCTCCTGCTCCCTGAACATAGTGCTGGACCTTGTCTTCTGCGCTGTCTTCAAGTGGGGCATTGCGGGAGTTGCCATTGCAACGGTAATCGCACAGATGGTCTCCGTTGCCATAAGCTGGCACGTCATTACCCGCAGGATGAAGATCAGATGCCTTGCCATTGCAGAAACGCTCAGAAACGGGCGCCCGGTGATTGCAGAGACCCTGGATGTAGGTTTTGCCGCAGGAATCCAGAGTGCCATTATTTCGTTCTCTAATCTGTTCGTGTGGCGCTACATCAACCGCTTTGAAACTGCAGTCGTCGCAGGAGCGGGAATCGGCCAGCGAATCGACAAGTTCGCATCGCTTCCGACCACATCGTTCGGCACTGCAGTAACTACCTTCGTGGGCCAGAACCTTGGTGCCAACAACCGTCAGCGCGTCAAAGAAGGCATACGCGATGCAATGATACTCTCTATCTCCATCACCGTGGGAATAGGAATCCTGATGTACCCCGGAGCTACATTCTTTGCTCGGATCTTCAACCGAGACCCGGCCGTAGTCGCATCGGCCGTGGCGATGACCCACATCATGATGCCTCTCTATTTCCTCAACAGCATCCGTCAGATCCTGGTGGGCGTGCTCAGGGCCTTCAAGAAGAGCAGTCTGGCCACCGCCGCCACCATCGGAGGCATGGTCATCATGCGCCAGATCTACCTGGCAGTCTCAATGTCCATCCGCTCGGACGTCCGTTTGGTCTACTGGGGCTACCCCGTCGGCTGGCTGTTTGCCCTGCTGTTCACCGTCATCTGCTATCTTGCCAACCGCCGCCGCATGATCTCGGAAACTTGACAACTGCCACACTGCCCTTTATTATTTAACCGTAAAAGAAAAGGCTACCCGAAGCGGTCAGCCCGTCTTTTGCCAGAACGAATGAATCGCCGTGGCATCGGATCAATGATGTGACCCCAATTTGTTGGACGGTCACAAGGCGATTTTAAAGGCATGTTTCCTGAATTGTAAAGGGGACATGCCTTTCAATTTTACTTGGATCCTTTCGCTGTTGTACCAGTCAATGTAATCATTGATTGCTGCAATC
>JAFUXI010000014.1 GCA_017470995.1 Spirochaetales bacterium | reverse complement strand
GGCGAACAGAGTGTCGAAATCCCGCTCGAAATCAGTGAATGAAACGGCCAGAGACTACAAGTACAAATGGTAGGTCCCGGGTAAAAAAGAAGGCTGTAACCCTCAGCCGGCAAGACCGACTTTTGTTACAGCCCCTTTTTTGTTCAGAAGAAGAACTGGAATGCCACGTAGGCTGCGTAGATGATCAGCAGCATTATGCCCTGATATCTTCTGAGCTTCTTGGTGCACAGGGCCGGAACGGTCATGAAGGCCATCACGAAGAACATCAGGGGAATGTCCACCACCAGTGATGCATTGTGTCCGGCAATCAGCTTGTCCGCAGGGATGCTGAAAGGATTGATCGTTACGGCCATTCCGCTTACCAATACGAGGTTGAACAGGTTCGCACCGACGATGTTTCCCAAAGACAGGGAAGAGTGTCCTTTCACAAGCGATGTGATTGCCGTCACCAGCTCGGGCAACGAGGTGCCGAGGGCAATGAAGGTAAGGGCGATAACCGATTCCGGAACACCCAGACCGGCTGCGATGATCTTTCCGTTGTCAACCAGAAGCTTTGCTCCGACTGCAATGACTGCAGCTCCGATGATCAGCAGAACGATGTCCTTCCACAGGGGTTTGTCTGTTTTTTCTTCACTCTCATCGTCTTCAGGATCCATCACCAGTTTTCCGCTGAATGCCTGTCTGATTGTGATTGCCATGTAGACGAGAAAGATCAGCAGAAGAACGATACCGATGATCCTGGAGAAGAAACCGGTGCTGTAGGCAATTGCAGAATAAAAGATTGCCGCAATGAAGAAGAATATGATCGGAGTCCTGAATGTCCTGGTGTCGACATCAATGCTGCTTTTTGCTGCTATGGTTATCGCAGAAATCAATGCGGTGTTGCAGATAATAGAACCCAAGGCATTTCCATAAGCCGTCTGGCTCTGTCCGACAGCAGCTGCCAGGGAGGAAACCATAACCTCGGGAATAGTTGTTCCTATGGAAACAATAGTTGCTCCGATGAGAATCTCAGGGATGTGGTAACGGTGGGCGATTCCCACGGCACCGTCGACGAACCAGTCTCCGCCTTTGATCAGAAGCACAAAACCTACAAGAAACAGAACAATAGCCCAGAACATCAGTCATTCCTCCAGACGATGGTTCAACTTTATCAGATATCAGAGACTGTTACAATTTGCCTGTCGGTGTTTTTATTCCAGATAAGGCTTGAGCGGTCTGTAGATTGCCAGGCCGTTCTTCTGTCCGAACTTTGTCATCAGGGCCATGTAGACGCTCTGTTTCCTGTTCGGGTTGTTCTTGTTATTCTCCATGATCCTCTCGACGATCTTGCGGTTCTCCGGGGTGTAGACGCTCGGATCGAATTCATCATAGGGAACATGGTCCTTGTCGACGACAACCGGTGCGGCCTTTGCCGGTGCGGGTTTTGCAGGTGCAGGGGCGGGCTTTCTGATTACTGGTGCCGGTGCGGGTTTCTCGATCGGTGCGGGAGCCGGTTTCACGGGAGCCGGAGCAGGTGCAGGGGCGGGAGTGACGACAGGAGCCGGTCTTACCGGGGCTACTGGTTTGGGCTGGATCGGCTGTACCGGCTGAACGGGTCTTGCAACAGGGGCAGGTCTTACCGGAGCGGGAGCCGGCTTGGGGGCTTCCCTGTAATAGGAGGGAGCGGGGGCCTGAGCAACTCTATGACCGGGGGCAACTCTGACCGGAGCATATTCCTGGGCTCTTGAGGCTCTTCTGACTTCAACCCTCACGCCTCTAAGATTCCAGAATCTGATGAGCCTGCCGTAGTTATTGTCTCTTGTGATTATCTGGAACTGGTTCTGTCTCTCTCTGTCTGCGCCGATGAGGTATCCGAGGTAGGTGGCAATCTGGGTCTCGAGTTCCTGGGGACCCATGTCAAGCTTGTGGGCCTTGACCTTGGCTTCCGTCAGGGCCTCGAGGGATATCTTGGCAGTATTGGTGATGTAGAAAATGTGGATGCAGCAATCTGCTGCGAGTGCGCTAAGCTCTCTCAACTCCACATCGGAAATGTTCTCGAAATCTACCAGATAATGCCTCATCTTGTGCCCCCCTAAGTGTTTGGAACTACCTTCTCTGTTAATTATTACACGATATTCAGTATGTAGTCGACAATTTTTTTTTAAATATTATGTTAAAATGTGAAAAATCTTGCACAAATATGGGCCTTTGATGCCCTTGAAACAAACGACCAAATCTGCTACTTTACTTTGCGTCAACGAACAAGGGCCTGTAGCTCAGCGGTTAGAGCAGAGGACTCATAATCCTTTGGTCGAGAGTTCAAATCTCTCTGGGCCCAAAAAGAAAACGCAGATAAATGGTCTGCGTTTTTCTGTTTATGGCGGCTGATTCCGAGGAGGATTCTATGGCAGTAAGCGTTTCCTATGACGAGAATCACAGACTGATTCTGTCCGGACTTGAATGTGATTGTGCATGTGAGCACAGAGTTCCCGACCAGGATATATATGTCGGAGAAGACATACTCCCGAATCTTCCGAAATACATAAGCAAGCGCGGGCTTGGGAAGAACTGTGTTCTGGTATGCGACAAGAACACTTTCAAAGTCGCCGGAGAAAGGACGAACCGTATCCTCACCGACGCAGGCATCAACGTGATTATGTGCCTGATCAAAAGGGACGGAGACCTCGATCCCGATGAGCGCAGCGTTGGAGAAGTGCTTCTTTCCATCCAGCCCGAAACCGAATTCATCGTCGCCGTGGGTTCGGGTTCCATAACCGATACCTGCAGGGTGAATGCCGCGAGGACGGGGCTTCCGTTCGTAAGCGTGGGAACGGCTCCCTCCATGGACGGCTATACATCGGCCGTCGCCCCTCTGATCTTCAAGGGTCTGAAGATCCACAGGCAGGGTCCCTGTCCCGAAATCATCTGCTGCGATACCAAGATCATGGCAACCGCTCCGGACTGGATGATTGCCGCAGGCGTGGGAGATGTCCTCGGAAAGTTCATCGCAAAGGCAGACTGGAAAATCGGAAGCATCATCAATGACGAAGTCTACTGCCCGACATGCGGTCAGATCGTCACGGATGCCGTGAACAGGCTTATCGATAACGTTCAGGAGATAAAGGCAAAGACTCCCAAGGGAATCCAGATTCTGATAGAAGGTCTTCTGCTTGCAGGAATGACCGTTCTCATAATCGGCCATACCAGGGCAGTTGCCTCGGTGGAGCACAACATCGCCCATTTCTGGGATATGAGCGAACTTTCCCTGGGTCACAGGGCTCCGTGTCATGGCGAATCCGTCGGAATAGGAACAATGATGGTCTGGCCCATGTTCGTGAGATTCGCGGATGAGGATCTCTCGAAAATCGATTTCGGAAAGCTGAAGAGCAACAGGATGAACCGTGAGCAGAGAGTGCAGTGGATGCACAGCACCTGGGGCAAGGAGAACGGTGATACCATCATGATGGAGAATCCCGGTGATTTCCTGACTTGGGAAGAGCAGGAGCGGCGTGTCAGACGCGCCCAGCAGAGATTCCCGGAAATCCAGGCCGTAATCAGGGAGCTTCCTCCGTTTGAGAAGATCCGTGATACGCTTCTGACCCTGAATGCTCCGATGACTGCAGCGGATATGGGGATTTCGGATGAGGTGAGAAACATCTCGATCCACTGCGCAAAGGACTACAGGACAAGATATACGCTCTTCAAGCTTCTCGATGAGTGCGGGCTGCTGAAAGAATATCTTTCGGATTATCCGATCGACCTTTGATCGGAAGTCCACAATCTTCTTGTTTTTAACTAGGTAAAATATTAAACTTTAAGCCAAATGAGACGCGGTTTACGGAAAACTATCACCATCCTGGCCTTGCTTTTGATTCTCCCCGCCGCAGTCTTTTCTCTTTCCTTCACCACTAGGCTTACAGGAATTACCACACATCCCGAATTCTGGCTCGGTATGTTCCCGTCCAGCGTACGTTGCTTCATGGGCATAAACGAGTTGGAGCTCATCCCCGGCAGGGTCACCGAAGCCGGCATGGAGATTGCAACAGGAACGATTGCCCGAACGATTTCCCAGGATCCCGTCACCGGTGCGATCATCAATGACAGCTCTGCTGACGAGCTCAAGAACAACAGATATTACGATGTCACATATGCTGCCTGGAAGATAGGACTTGCGCAGGGCCTGGGATGGTCCAGTATCTCTGATTACGATCTTCTCACACTGCGTTTTACGCTCGACGGGCAATGGGAAGTGGCCCTCGACCCCCTGATGCAGATGACCAGAACAGGGTATCCGTTCAGGAACATCGCGGCATACAGCGGAGCAACGGCAGGACAGGTTCTTCCCGGAACCCCGGATCTTTCCGGAAACAGGACGCTTCTGAGTACAAGTTTCGACCTCTACGGCAAAATCTCCGACCAGTTCTTCAAAGTGGGAATTCTTGACGGCCTTTCGATGGAATTCAAGCTGGTCTGGGCTCCGTCTTTCATGACTTTCTCCAAGGGCTACGGAGGGTTTGCCGACTACTGGAAGATATGGACCTACACCGAGTACTCCAAGATGATCCATACCAAGACCTTGCCCGACGGTACCAACAAGTGGTCATTGGGTGTTTCCGATACCTTCGAGATGCGTATTCTGGGCGGTAAACAGGTACCCGAATATGCAAAGACCCTAAAGTCTCCCACATGGTGGTATGAGCCTGAAAACATGACGTTCCTGGCCAAGAACACATTGAGGCTGAACTACTACGGACGTCAGTTCTTCGGAAACTGCATCCCGTACATCTACCTCTTCCTGGATATGAACTACTCGGGAGGCAGACTGAACAACAGCGTTGCAGAATATGTGGCATCGGTCTGGGAAGGAAGTGTGGGGCTTCACATTGAGCTCCAGATGTTCGGCACGTTGCACATCTACTATGAAATCGGACGTCTTTTCATGTATACTGGTGAAGATTTGGCATATAAACCGGGAATGAGGGCATCGCAGTCACTGCGCATTACCTTCTCCCTTCCGTACAGGGAAGGTGCCGACTGGTCAAAATAAAGGGATAAACAAAAGGGGAAAGCGACAATGAAAAAAGCTTTGACAATCGTACTTGTACTTGCATTGGCAGTGTGCAGCGTCTTTGCAGGAGACTTCAAGTTCCTGTTCACGGAACTCGATCAGCATCCTGAAATCCTTGCAGGCTTCCTGCCGACCCTGACTGCAATCGGTGTGGGTTACAACGGCCTGGACCTGATTGACGGCAATCTGACACAGCTTCAGTTCACCATCGGCGGCGGTTATACCCAGAGGGTTCTCTTTCAGGATCCGCTTACGGGCGAGCCCCTGATTGCCAACCAGCTTCTCTACGATGATATCCAGCTCCGCTGGAACCTCAAGTTCCTCCAGGGTTTCGGACAGTCCCCGGTTGAAGGTCTTGACCTCGTTACAACCTATGTCGGATACGAAGGCAGATACGAGAAGGGCGTGGATTCCATGAAGCTCGGCGAGCCGCGTCTTCGCGGTTATGCCGCTACCGATCCGACAGGTACCATAGGAACTGCCACAGGTACAACCCCCATTCCTTCGATGGACGACTGGTTCGGCCCCACCAAGGCAGGCAACAAGATCTATCCGGATCTTGCAGACGACTACACTGCCTTCATGCACAACTTCTACATCGGAGCCAAGCTGAACCTCATGGATGACAAGATGGTTTCAAATGAAGGCGCCCTGGCGGAAATCAAGCTTCAGTTCGCTCCCGGCTTCCTGAACGAGAAGGCCAGCTACTATACAATCACCATAAACGGAGTTGCAGGTACGACTCTGCTTGAAGTAGCAAACAAGAAGGGAATGAACCTCTTCTCGATCGTTCTCATCGACAGGGTCAACGCCACATGGACGGACGGTTCCAAGGTTCCCGTCTACGCTTCAAGACCGGTTTCCCTTGGACGCAAGGTTCGTGGTATAGATACCAACAGTTACAACACAAATTTCAGTGTTGTTAACAATCTGGACCTTCGTTTGGCAGGACCTGAGTTCCTGATGTCAGGTGTTTTCCCGAGGCTCAACATCTTCTTCGACATGGGATGGCACGCCGGTAATTACCTGAATACCAAACACTCTGCAGCCGACATGGCTGAGAAATACGGCCTCAAGAGATTCCTCTGCACGACCGGTTTCCAGCTTGAGATGTGCTTCTTCGATTTCATCGATCTGGGCTTCCAGCTCTCCTACCTGATCAACGGAGAGAACATGAAGAATCCGCAGAGCAAGTTCATCACAGGAGCCACATTCTTCCTGGATTTCTGATAGAAACCGTTTAATTGACTTCATAGCAGCCCCACGAGAAGACCGTGGGGCTGTTTTTCCTGTTGCCTGGCTGCGCAGACAGTAATTCGATGGCAAAAGTTAGTACAGAACGGCATGCCTGTGGCTCCTGTACTAAGAAGTTAGTACAGAAGAGAGCCATGAGGTCCCGTGTACTAACTTTTCCAAAGAACTAGGCAGTGCATTTCAGTTTTCTCAATCCCTGTTTTGTGCAATAATCATATTGTTATATAGAAACAGGGAGCAGTTTATGTTCAAGAAAGAGATACTGGAAAGATTTTTGAGATATGTCGTCGTGGATACACAGAGCATCGAGGCTCTGGCGGAGAAGAAGCATCCTTCGTTCGAAGGCGAATGGGATCTTCTGAAGCTGCTTGAGAAGGAGCTTCGGGAGCTTGGACTTACCGATGTTTCGCTGGACGAGCACGGCTATCTGCTTGCAAGGGTCCCGGCAACTGAAGAGGGCCTTCCCTGTGTTGCCTTCAGCTCCCATGTCGATACCGCCGATGATGTAGCCGGCAACGGCGTCAAGCCTGTTATCAACGACTACAGGGGCGGAGATCTAGTATTGAAGAACGGACTGGTCATTGCTGCAGATTCAAATCCGGAGCTTGCCCAGTATGCAGGATCCAAGATAATCACATCGGAGGGCGATACCCTTCTGGGATGCGATGACAAGGGCGGTGTGGCAGAAATCATGACTGCCGTCTCATATCTTGTTTCCCATCCTGAAATCAGGCACGGGGAAATCGAAGTCCTGTTCTCTCCTGATGAAGAGACCGGCTTCGGAATGGATTTCTTCGATGCCAAGCGCCTGCATGCTTCCGCGTTCTACACAGTCGACGGCGGAGATCGCTACAGCGTTGAGCTCGAGTGCTTCAATGCAGCAACGGTGAAGGTCCATTTCACAGGTGTCGCCTGCCATTTGGGAGCAGCAAGAGGCAGGATG
>JAFUXI010000013.1 GCA_017470995.1 Spirochaetales bacterium | reverse complement strand
CCAGAAAGATCCTCAACGGCAGAACCCCTGCTCAGATGCTCTGCAAGGAGTTCCCTGACAGAATCATGATACTGAGGTTCTTCAACATCATCCCAAAGGAGGCTGCATGAAAAACGGACAAATTACTTTACAGGAGAGTCTTTCAGAGAGCAATGTAAGACAGCGTGATGTTTGCCTGGTAGACAGCATCCACCAGGTTCTCGTTGGTCTTCCAGTTGACAGTGAAAGAGCCCACATTGTATCCAGCCATGACTATGCCGTCATAGGAATGTGTAATGTCTGCAGAAGAACCGAACGAAATGCCGTCCATTACTATATCAACCCCCTCTGTAGTATAGGTCTTGCCATCAATCTGGGCTGTTAGTTCAGTCGCCGAGACAACGATTGCTGTCTCACCTCTGCAGTTGCTGTCATTGCTCTGTATGATGTTGAACGATGTGCTGACATCACTTTTTGCTATGCTGTCTGTACTGTAGACAATGGATTGTCCGCGAACCTTGGTCTCCTCATTCTCGATGTCATACTGGGGAACAACCTCATCGACCACAGAGACCAGAACGATTGACTGCTCCTGCACATTGCCCATTGGCGCGGCACTCAATGCAGCTGTTGCACTCAATGCCATTGCAATTGTTATCATCATATATTTCGGAGCTTTGCCGCAGACCCTGTAAATCTCCTCAGAGACAATGTGATACAGACCCCTCTTCTTCAGAAGACTGTAGAAATCCTTGTTGGCTTTCATGTGCTCAACAAGGATTTTCAATGAATTTGACTTTACACCTAGTCCAGAGCGGTTCACCGCCTCTTCCCAAGGACCTAGGAGAATCTTCACATGCTCTCTGATGATACTTTCCTTGTTTGAGAAAAGCTCATGGAACTCTGAACTATCAGTGCCTGCAAGCTTGGATATATCATCAATCGTTATATTCTTGAGTCTTCTGGTCTTCAACAACTCCAGAAGAGCACCTGTTATTCTCTCTCTACTCCCCATAGACAACTCCTAACTTCCACCATTATACAACTTTTCGGTTTTTTCTACAGCCAGATTGATGACACCTTTTTATGACATAGAGAAAACGCAGACAGGATTGAGCTCACGGATGAAAGACGCTGTCGATTTCCTCAAATGCCTTCATGTAGTTCTCAGCGTGGGCGATCACAAAGAACTTGGTCCACATCGCACAGACTCTGAAGGCGATTGCCGGGAATACGCTTGTCCTGGAGATCAGCGTTGCAAGACGAAGGTTTCTCATATATTTGCAAAGACGTTCCACAGAAGCGATTCTCTTCCTGTCCTTTGTCTTGAGATACCTGCTGAGCATCTGGTCCCATACCCTCTTCGAGTCCTTTCCGGAGAGTCCTGTTATGCTTTTACCAAGCTTGCCGTTCAGCTTTGGAGAGAAGACCATGGTCATGTAGGTGCAACCCAGATCGAAGATGGGATGGCCGCAGGTTATCTCCGCCATGTCTATCAGCATCAGCTCCTTCCTGTCGTTTATCATGACATTCTGAGTATGCAGATCGTTATGAATGAAAGTGTCCCTGTCAGGGATGGCCTCGATGATGCGGATCAGCTTGTTCTTCTCGCTTTCCGAGAAGTACTTTTCCGCAGTCATACTGTAGCTGTCAATGTAGAAGGTCTTGGCAGAGTCGAACTCAGACGGCTTCGTCTTTGCAGTATGCAGAGCGATGGCAAGGTCGGCGAACTGGGAGGCACGCTCCTCAAGCTCAGCTGGATGTTCATCGATATAGGAACCCAGCGGTATTCCGTTGGCACGCTCGAAGATTATGCCATAGCCCTGGTCGGTTCTGACAGTGTTGAAGGTGATGCAGGACGGAACACCACGGACAAATGCCGTCTTTCCGTTCTTGTGCTCAATCTCGATCTACTCGAGTGCCGTGTCGTCATAGTAGATCTTCACGATCTGCTCATCGTTCAGGCGATAGACACGTCCATGCTTCCCCTGCCCGATCATCTTGCAGCCATCAAGGGAGATGTATCGATATTCCTTCTCTTCGCTCATGTTAGCGTATCCATTATATTCTCCATATATCCACATATAATTCTTTGTGTTCCGCACACTTATAATATAAAGTCGTCTCTCCTCAATTCATAAAAAAAGTGGTTTTTCAAGGAAAAAAACAATGGGTCAAAAAGTCGTTAGCTGGTAACAAACTGGTAACATCAAATTGGAAAATCGTGTGGAAAATACGGAAAAATATGGACTAAATAGTGTTTGGTAGAACTCTAATGGAACATATGGACACTAAATATAGTGCTCATTAGGTCACCTGGCTAGAGCGATTGAATGGCATTCAATAGGTAGTCGGTTCGATCCCGATCAGCTCCAAAAAACGGACTCTTTCAACGGAGTCCGTTTTTTTCATCCAAACTGATCCCTCAAATAGTAAACAAACCACATCCAACTCAATAATGCTTGGGAATCCGGAGAAAAAAGGGGCCGCAACCGCGGCCCCGTTGGTGTATAGATGTGATTGTAATCAGAAAGCCCTGACAGGGCGAACCCTAGCAGCATTGCCCCTGAATACGACATCCCAATCGTTATTAGAGAATGACCATATAAGCATCGTTTGTGTTCCATGGGCCTGATATTCTTTGTCGTTCTCACTGGAGGAAGCATATCCAAATGCCCCGAACCCGCCCAGGCTGTTCAGGTAAAGGTTCTGATAAATCAGCTGCACTTCGCCAAAACTCGGAATGAACCAGTCGTCGAACGTCTTGTCGTTGACGGTGTATGTCAGCTGATCAACCAGTTTCGCTGCATACTCTGCAGATTTGATTTCTTTCTTATCAGCGCTAGCGTATGATGGATGCACATATGCAGTAGCACCCATAACAGTAATCATGAGCTGCGTATTGGCCTTACCTGTTCCGACTGCGGTTTTCGTACAGTTTTCAGCATTATAGGTTGTTGTTCCGTTGAGGAACACATCATCGCCTGTGGGAGTGGTTCTGTAATAACCGAAAATGACATACTGGTCTTCTGGTGCGGCGTTTTTATATATATCCGATGTCGCATCAACTGTCGGAACACCGTTGATGACTCTCAGGTCTGCAGGAGCAGCCTCAAGATATCTCCAGCCACCTTCATCATTGCCCTTGTCATAGAAAATATATCCGCCTGCAGGTCCTACAGCACCGACTGTATAATTTGTCTGCACAGGTTCGCTTTGACCGCCAGATGGGCCTTCAGGTGTTTTTTCCACTTCGGAATCACAGGCAACGAATGCAAAGATCATGAATAATATGAGCAGAATAGAAAGAACTTTTCTCATTGGCTCTCCTCCGTTGTTTTATTATTGCGGTATTTGAGGCTGTGAAGTAAAGATATATTTTTATTTTCATAGTAATGGAAAACATCATCGGACGAAAGCTATTGGAAACCGTATTCATATGCTTTATACTTTGCACGGGTTAAACAAGGGTTAAGGCATATGTCGTTTGAAAGCGTTGAGAGTATAGCGTCTCTGCTCTGCACAATCGTCGGTCTTCTCATCTGTGCGTTCAAATACATCGAGTCCCCGAAGAGCTGGTATAAGTATCTCACCGTTTTCTTCCTTGCAAACTTCTTCAGCGAATACTATTGGACGGTATATGAGCTGGTAATGCACGACTACCCTGATATATCGATGTTCATGGCCTACCTCGGGTGGAACATCGGATATCTGGTCCTGCTTGTCACAGTGTTCTTCCTGAGAAATCGGGAGTCCAGAAAGTATTTCCATCCGGTAATCCTTCTGCCCTTTATAACAAACGTCCCTCAGTTTGTTCTCTACATAAGCTTCGGCGGTGTTCTGAACAATCTCTGGGAAGTAGGAATCACCACCCTCACCATGGTCTTCTGCCTGCAGGAAATCATGTACTATGTGACCAACCGGGAAAAGTTCCGCTCTTTCCCCTATTTCTCCACGCTGGTTCTGGTTTTCCTGTTCATCCAATATGGAATGTGGACAGCATCATGCTTCGACTGGAGCAGCCCGGTTGTAAATCCGTACAACTATCTCTCGATTGCAGGTTCCCTGATCTGCATATTCCTTGCCCATGCCGCAGGCAGGAGCTTCGGAACTGAAGAATCGGTTATGGACACCAAGAGCGCAATCGAGTTGAGATTCCAGGCTCTGGTTCAGGCAGCTGTTTCCCTCTTCACGGTGGGAATCTGTGCAGCAGGTTTCTTCACGGCCTACGGAATTAAGAATTCAATGTCTTCCGGCACCGGATTCTTCCGAACCGAGGACAATCTCATCACAGTCCTGCTTGCATTGTCTGCAATACTGATCGTTCTGTTCCTGGTTATGTTCCATGTGCTGACAACCCGTTATCACAAAATCATGGAGAAAGTCCGAAAGAACTTCAAAGGGGCGCATGGGCAACATTATTTTGCATTCATCATCATCGTTACGCTGGTTCTGATGGTTTTTGCCGTGATCTACAACGGTGTAGTCCTTTACAGGACATCGGTCGTAAGCGTCTATGAGGATGGCGATGAAGAGGTAAAGACAACGGCCACGGAGCTCGAGAACTACCTGACCAAGGCGGTAGCAACGCTGCGCGTCGCATCCGACAGCGTAGACCTCATGGAAACCAACGGCAGACCCACACAGGAAATCCGCTGGTACCTCATGGACCAGACTGCACGCCAGACCTCCCAGTTCGATGAGAACTTCACCGGACTCTATGCCTACATCAACGGTGAATATCTGGACGGTCTGGGCTGGGTACCGCCCGAAGGATATGATCCTACAGTCAGGGAGTGGTATCAGGCTGCAGTGTTTGCAGACGGTGAAGTCGTGATTGTTTCGCCCTATCTGGATGTACAGACCGGTTCCGTGGTCACAACCATTGCAAGGAGCATCTCTGAAGGCTCCAACACTGCAATGAATGTGGTTGCCCTCGATGTAATCGTCAATCACATCAAGGACGTCACCCAGGCGGTGGAGATTGCAGGAAAAGGCTATGGAATGGTTGTCAATTCGGATGGCTTCGTAGTTGCCCACAAGGACGATTCCTACGACGGCAGGAACATAACCGATATCTACGGCCAGGAACTGCTGGACATCATACTGAGTACGGGAAGCGGAAGAACAACCGCAATGGTAGATGATGAGAAATGCACACTCTTCATCGCACCGGTCATGAACCAGTGGTATGCAGTCATCCTGATAGGAAACTCGGAACTGTTCGAGGATTCCTACTCCGGCCTTGCAGTCAACATAATGGTATCGCTGATTACCTTCTGTCTGATTTCTTTCTTCTACTACGTCGGATACAAGAACGAGCAGATCTACGGAAAGAAAGTCGAGCAGATGAATATCCAGGTCGTCAAGGCGCTTGCTACCGCCATAGATGCAAAGGACAACTACACCAACGGCCATTCCTCACGCGTCGCAGAGTATTCGAAGATGATTGCTGCCCGATCCGGATACTCCAAGGAACAGCAGAACGAAATCTACATGATGGGACTACTGCACGATGTCGGGAAGATCGGAGTGCCTGATATGGTTATCAACAAACCCACTGAGCTTACCGATGAAGAGCAGGCCATGATCAGAAAGCACCCCATCATAGGCAACGAGATTCTTGAGAGCATCAAGGAAAGACCCAAACTCACCATAGGCGCCAGATGGCATCATGAGCGCTATGACGGCAAAGGCTATCCCGATGGCCTGGCGGGTACCGACATACCCGAGGAAGCCAGGATCATTGCCGTTGCCGATGCCTACGATGCAATGACAAGCAGACGCAGCTACCGCGATGTCCTGCCGCAGAAGAAGGTCCGAAGGGAATTGGAAATGGGAATCAGGACCCAGTTCGATCCCCGGTTTGCAAGAATCATGATCCAGATCCTGGATGAGGACAAAGACTATTCACTGCGTGAAAAAAGTGAATCCGAATACTGTCAGCAATAACACATATGGTCCGCTTTGCAATGCACCTCTGTTTTGATATATAGTTGCCAGCATGAAGGTGGGATTGTTCAGCCAGTACAAAGGTCTCAGGAAAGAACTCTACATACTGTTCATAGGAAGGATCATGACCAATATGGGCGCCATGATCTGGCCAATGTTCACGCTGATTCTCAACCGAAAGCTGGGCCTGAATGCCACGGTTATCGCAGCCTGTATGGTCATCTTCAGCCTTGTCAATCTTCCTGTCTCGCTCATAGGCGGAAAGCTTGCCGACAAGCTGAACAAGAAGAACATCATAGTCGTATGCGACCTTGTATCGATTGCAAGCTTCATCTATTGTGCAATCGTGCCCGTTACAATCACTTCAATTGCTATTTTTGCGGTTGCATCGCTGTTTCAGACCATCGAATGGCCAAGCTACGATGCCTTGGTTGCCGACTTCTCAACTTCCAAAGACCGTGAACGGGCATATTCTCTGAGCTATCTGGGAACCAACCTCGGGCTGGTCCTGTCTCCCACCCTTGCAGGATTTCTGTTCGAGAATCACCTGAATCTGGCTTTCCTGATCAACGGAATCTCGATTGCACTGAGCACGATCCTGATATTTTTCAGAATCAGGGATGTTCACAGGGAAACGGACGACAGTCCTGCTTCCGGCTACGAGGCCGACCTGGACTCGAAGGTATCGGCCTTGTCCTATATTGGCCACAGCCGTGTGGTACTGCTGTTCATCATAGCTGCGGCACTGTCGAACGGCGTCTATTCCATGTACAGTTACCTGATGCCTCTGGATATGGGAATAACCTATGCAGAGCGGGGATCGGTGCTTTTCGGATCAATGTCCAGCACGAACTGCATAGTGGTCGTGACATGCACGGCTCTGATTACAAGGCTTTTCAGAAAAATCAGGGAAAGCGGGAAGATGCTCATCGGAGAAGGCCTGATTCTGGCAGGCTACCTTCTGTTCCTGCTCTTCATAAGGCAGCCGATCATGTGCTTCGTGGCAATTACGGTCTTCACGTTCGGAGAAATATTCAACACACTCTCCTCCTCGCCTTTCCTGACCAGACGAATCCCCGCTTCGCACAGAGGCAGGATAATAGCGGTCATGAATGTAGTATGCGGCCTGAGCAGTTCCGCAATCCAGCTTGCCGTGGGATGGATTTATGACAAAGCCGGTTCTCCGACTGCGTGGACGACCGTAATCGGGATAGGCGTTGCAGAGATTCTGATAGTCGCTGTCATGGCCGCCTTTGACAGAAAGGATTATCCCGGCTTGCAGAGCAGGAATGCTCAATAAAATGGCAGAGAAAGAGCTCAACGCTGTTTTTTCTTCTGTTTTCAGCCCATCGAAGCCTTTACGAAACCCAGAAAGAGCGGATGCGGCCTGTTCGGACGGCTCTTGAACTCGGGATGGAACTGCACGCCGACAAAGAACTCCTCGCCCGGAATCTCGACGGTCTCTACGAGCCTTCCGTCCGGAGAAAGACCCGAAAGGCAAAGCCCGGATTTCTGCAGGTCATCGCGGAAATCATTATTCACTTCATATCTGTGGCGATGACGCTCGCTGATTTCCTCTTTCTTGTAAAGCCTACGGATGACAGTCCCCTCACTGAGAATGCACGGATACTTTCCGAGACGCAGAGTTCCGCCCTTGTCTATCTCGTCATACTGACCGGGCATGAAGTCGATTACCGGATACGGGGTATCGGAATCGAACTCGCGTGAATTGGCCCGCTTAAGGGCTGCAACATCACGTGCATATTCGATGACGGCAGTCTGCATGCCCAGACAGATCCCGAAATACGGCACATGGTGTGTCCGTGCATATTCGGCGCTGAGGACCATTCCTTCAATGCCCCGGTTTCCGAAGCCTCCCGGCACGATGATTCCGGTGACGCCGGAGAACTTCTCCCCTACGTTCTCCTTCGTGATGGTCTCGGAATCTATCCATTCGATCTCCACCTTGCAATCCAAGGCATAGCCTGCATGATGCAGAGCCTCCACAACCGAGAGATAGGCATCATGAAGTTGGACATACTTTCCCACCAGGGCAATACGGACCGTCCTGCTCTGATGTCTGATGCGCTTTACCAGGTCCTGCCACTCGGAAAGGTCGGGCTCGGGGGCATCGATCTGAAGCTCCCTGCATACGATGGCGGAGAGATTGGAGCTTTCAAGCATCAGAGGCGCCTCGTAGAGGCTTGGAAGCGTCAGGTTCTCGATGACGCAGTCGTCCTTCACGTTGCAGAAGTGGGCTATCTTGGAGAAGATGCTTTGGTCGGTTATCTTCTCGTCCACCCTCAGTATGATGATGTTGGGGTTGATACCCATGCCCTGAAGCTCCTTGACGCTGTGCTGGGTGGGCTTGGATTTATGCTCGCCGCTGGCTTTCAGGTACGGCACCAGCGTCACGTGTACATAGATGGCGTTCTCGCGTCCGACCTCCAGGCCGACCTGTCTGATGGCCTCTATGAAGGGCTGACCCTCGATGTCTCCGATGGTTCCACCGATCTCAGTGATTACTACATCTGCATTGGTTTCTTTTCCGACGTTATAGATAAAATTTTTAATCTCATTGGTTATGTGGGGTATTGTTTGAACAGTTGAGCCTAAGTATCCGCCTTGGCGTTCACGGTTGATTACGTTGGAATAGACCTTGCCTGTGGTCAGGTTCGAGAACTTGTTGAGATCCTCGTCTATGAACCTTTCGTAGTGTCCCAGATCCAAGTCAGTCTCTGCCCCGTCTTCAGTGACATAGACCTCTCCATGCTGGTAGGGGCTCATTGTTCCCGGGTCGACGTTGATATACGGATCTAGTTTCTGAGATGCGACCTTCAGCCCGCGGGCCTTGAGCAGTCTTCCGATGCTTGCTGCGGTTATTCCTTTTCCGAGTCCGGAAACGACACCGCCTGTCACGAAGATGTATTTGGTCATATTTCCCCCGATTAACTCGGGATTACATTATACAGATTTGCAAATAAACAAACAAATACATATAATATTATAGTTATCATACGTTTTAAGTATGGTTAGAGGAGGCGATATGGAACTCAGGGTCCTGAGGTATTTCGTAGCGGTTGCGGAAGAGCTGAACATAACCAAGGCAGCGGACAAACTCAACATAAGCCAGCCGCCTCTGAGCAGCCAGATAAAGGCACTGGAGCAGGAACTGGATACGGTTCTGTTCATCAGGGGAAAGCGTCATCTGCAGCTGACGGATTCCGGCAAGCTTCTCTACAGACGTGCGAAGGAAATCCTGAGCCTCTCTGACAAAGCCTCCGATGAAGTCAGGCTTATGGGAAAGAAAATGAACGGCACTATCTCCATAGGTCTTGTCGAGGGTTCTGCTCCGGACATCGCATCCAAATGGATAGAGTCATTTATAGGCAAATACCCCGATATCAAATTCAGGATCATGGACGGAAACAGCGATGAGCTCATAGAGCGGCTAAGAAGCGGCCTGATAAACCTTGCAGTCATCACGGCTCCCTGCGACCAGACGCTGCTGAACAGCTTCAAGGTCGGCCAGGAGAAGATGACGGCATTCATGAGCAAGGACAACCCCCTGTCTGCGCTTCCGGGAGATACCCTGGATCTTTCCCTTCTGAAAAACCAGCCGCTGATTGTGCCCAGCCGCGAGGCAATGAATGACATGATCTACAAATGGTTTGCGGAAATCGGCTGCGAACCCAGAATCGTCTGCAGGATGGACAACTATCTGGATGTCGCAGCCCTTGCAGGCTGCAATGTAGGCATAAGTCTGTTTCCCAAGACATCATACGTCCTGAACCGGCAGATTGTCGCAAAGGAGATCGTCAATTCGGGACGTTATGTAGAGTACCTGTTCGTATGGCTGAAGGGCAAACCCCTTCCGCTGGCAGATGAGACTTTCATAGACTTCGTAAAGAAATCCCTGTAATCAGTCCTGTTTCGGGCCTTTGTACCGGAAGCAGAGCATAGTCGTATCATCGAACTGCTCGGCATCTCCGATGAACTCGCTGATTCCTGCGGAAACATCATCGAGTATTGTCCTCGGATCGGATTCATCGTGTCTGTTGAGGGCATCGAGCATCCTGTCGTTTCCGAACAACCTGTTTCCCTTATCCGTCGACTCAGGGACTCCGTCCGTGTAGACGAAAATCGTGTCCCCGGGGTTGAGATGGAACGGATGCTCCCTGAATTTCATACCTTCCATCATTGCAACGGCAGGAGAATGCTTATACTCGACCAGATGGAATTCACCGTCCTTGGGTCTGAGAGCGGGATGCTCGTGGCCGGCATTTGCAGCCATTCCCTCACCTGTCTTCAGGTTGATTATGGCCAGCCAGACAGTTACGAACAGACTTGCTTCGTTTCCCTCACAGAGCTGTGTATTGACATCGTTGAGAATCTCCGCAGGTGTTCCGCCCTGAATTGCCCTATCCTTGATCATTGTTTTGGCAATGACCATGAACAGTGCTGCGGGAACCCCCTTGCCGGAAACATCCGCCATGACCAGTGCAAGATGATCATTGTCTATCATGAAGAAGTCATAGAAGTCTCCTCCGACTTCCTTGGCCGGAAGCATGCTGGCAAAAAGGTCGAAGGACTCGCTGTTGGGATACGGCGGGAAGATCCTTGGAAGCATGTCCGCCTGAATCTTTGCCGCGACATTGAGTTCAGCACCGATTCTTTCCTTCTCTGCGGTAATGGTGGTGATTTCGTTGATATAGTTCTTTGTCCTGACCGAAAGATCGGCAAATGCCTCCGCAAGGACCTCGACCTCATCCTTGGTTCTGTAGATGCTCTCTATCTCGAAATCGAAATTGCCGTTCTGCATGTCCGCAATCTTCTTTGTCATTTTCCCCAGCGGCTTGACGATGCGGGAAGCAAGGATAAGTGCGGAAGTGGTTCCCAGGATGAAGAAAACACCCATGATGACAAACAGCGTCGTTCTGGATTTCCTCAGACCGGCTTCAAACGCGGCAGAAGCCTCGGCAGAAATCTGATCGAATTCTCCGATCATCATGGTCGCAGGGGCCAGCGTCAGGGCTTTGTCAACAACCGAGATAAGCGTCCAGTTAACCTCGTTGATGTTGGATGCAATCATGTAATAGTCCGTTCCGCCGATGGTGACGACTTGTATTTCTTTTTTTCCGTTGATTGCATCGGTGACAAAAGAGGCAAGACCTGCATCCTCCGACTTCCGAAGATCCACATCTGTGGCTGATACGGAGAAGATATCCTGGGTCTTCGGTGCGAAAACCACATGTCCCTCGGAATTAATGATGCAGGAGAAAATGCCTTCCTGTGCATTGTTCTCAATGTAGTCGGCCATCGAATTGATGAAAAGATCCGCGCCTACTACAGCTACGAGCTTGCCTTTGACATATACCGGCATTGAGCAGACTATTCCGATATTGCCGGTGAACAGGTCGACTTCCACATCCGAGAAGTAGATTCCCTGTGCTGCAATGGCTCCCTTGTACCAGGGTCTCTGCGTTACCGGTGCGGTTATCGGCTTTCCGGAGGAATCCAACTTCATTCCGGAGGCCTCGTCGACTATGATGGTCACTCCCTCCGGAGTTCCGAGAAACATGGAGTTCACGCCTCCGGTTCCGTAAAGGGAGAACATCAGGCTGGATACATTGCCGTACAAGCCTACCTGATCGGTTATCCAGGTATCCTCCGGGTCGACGCGCTCCTCATAGAGGACCTGTGCACTGAGGACCCCGTTGTTCGCAGCAGTGGGCGGATTGATGAGCATATCGGTATAAGCCATCGGGTTTTCGGCAACATACTGCAGGAACTCTCCGAGAAGCGAAACCTTTGTCTTGAGACTCGAGAAAAGATCCCCGGCAATGTAAGCTTCCAGGCCGGTATTCTTCTGAAGGCTTTCCTCTATGATGGTGTTCATCAGGTTTGTGGATATTTCCTGAACGGCATTGTTCTGCTTTTCATTGGCATCAGCAACAAGATTACTGAGAGAATTTGTCTGAAAAGCTATTACGGAAAAAAAAGCAATACTTACGAACAGAAGTGTAAAAAGGAAGACGTTGAAAATCTTCTGCTGTATTCCGCCTATTACAAACCCTAGGAATTTTCTCATGGAAGACCGACCTGCCTTATATCAGATGCAGAAAGAATAGCATATCATACAAGTCCTTTGCAAAGCATCTCAGTCAATAATGGGCAGTTTTGTATAACCTTTCCCCAACACATATTCCTGTTAAGTAAAACGGTATCGGCATATTGGAAATGTATCGGCAATTCATTATACTCTAATCAATTTCAAAGAAACCTGGAGCCACAATGAAGAAAACCGTTATTGCCGTATTGCTGATTCTTGCTGCCATCTCAATCCTTCCTGCCAAGGTGAAGGCAAAAGACGAAACCGAGCGACCTTCCGTCGCACTGGTACTCTCCGGAGGCGGAGCAAAGGGAGTTGCCCACATCCCGATCATCGGGGAATTGGAACGTTACGGAATCCCTATCGACAAGGTATTCGGCACCAGTATGGGAGCACTGGTAGGAGGCCTGTATTGTGCCGGTTATTCGCCGAAGGAAATGACCGAAATCGTAACCGGACAGGATCTGATGTCCATGTTCACCACAATCCTGACATCCGGATACAATGAAGTTCTCAATGCCTTTGATTACTCCAGCAACAATGTGCTCTCCCTATCCCTTTCACAGGGTATCGGGGGAACAACGGGACTGATAGATGACTACATGATCATGAATTTCCTCGTGAAATACATAGGAAATGTTCCGAAGGATATTGATTTCGACAAGGACCTTGTTGTTCCGTACGAGTGCAATGCAACCGACATGATTACGGGAGAAGAAGTAATTTTCCGCAACGGTTCGCTTCTTACCGCCATGAGATCAAGCATGAGCATTCCGCTGGCATTCGAACCGGTAATCACAGAAGACGGACAGGTCTATATGGACGGGGGCGTGGTCAGCAACTATATCGTTCACCGTGCTCTGGCTGAAGGCTTTGACATCATCATCTGCGTCACGCTCAACGGTTATGACAATATCCCCTCCAGTTTCGACCATTACACTTCCCTCTCCGGTACAGCAGCAGGAACACTCAACGTAGTCCTTTCCAATGTCTCAAAGGGCGAGCTTGACGAAGTCGACTACTGGTTCTCTCCCGATGAAACGATGTTCACCGTATTGGGATTCAGTGATATAGAGGGAATTCTCAATCAGAGCTATCTCGAAATCGAGCAGCAGCAGGCCAAATTCGCCGAGATCGCATCACTTTTTACCGAAGAACAGAAGGAATACAAGGATTCTGACAGAAAAAGCGAATATCATCTGAAATTCCCGGAGCAGGCCAAGAAAACCTACAGAGCCAGTCGGGAGGCACTTCATGAAGATCTCATGGGAAGAACCAGGGTTTCCATCGGCCTCTACGGATCCGGCGGATATGGATTCTCCTTCAAAAAGACAGATGACGAGTGGGAAGAGAAAAACAAAACGACCCATACCCTTCTTCCGACCCTGAGCCTCAGGGCATTCATCAAGGATCTCGGCGGCAGCCGTATAAGTCTGGACAACAGGATAAAAATCAGCATCAACAGAACTTCTGATATATCGGCTTTGGTTCTGCTTCGCCTTACCGGGGATTCCGGAGAGCGTTTTTTCTTCACCATGCGTGGCAATGCCTCCATAGGCGTCCTCTCGAGTACCACGGACAAATCCATGCCGGATGCATATCTTCTTCGTAACGATATCGAGAGGCTGGTATCCACCGATCTGGGATTCATGCTCACAAATGAGCAAAGCCACAGCATTCAGCTGTACGGACAGACCGAATGGACCTGGGCCGTTCCCTTTTCGGAAACCAACGAGATAGACAAGCCCGCCCTCACTTCATCCGTCCATCTGGAGGCTGTTTTCTACCCGGGCTACCGCAACGGCTTCTTCGGACAAAAAGGAGGGCGCTATGATTTTCTGGGATCCGTGGGTTGGAACAGCTTCACCGAGGAAATCGAGTACAAGTTGGCTTTTGCCGCAAGACAGAAGCTGAAGCTGTCCGAAAACACATCTCTAGGGCTTGATTTCACAGCCGTATCTTCCAGAGGGGACCTCAGCATGAGAAGCACCTTTGAACAATACGGAGGCTGGAGCGGAGTCCCCGGTTATCCGGCAGGAACCATGTATACGGACTTCATCACCGGCGGTATCAGATTTCAGATAGAACTCGGAAACGGCTTCATAACCAGGTTCCTCAGCATGGGAATCCGGGGAGGAGTAAGATCAAACCGAAAGTATCAGTTCTCTACTCCTATGCCTTTCGAATCCATGATTCCGTTTTCATCGTGCAACGAACACTGGGATCTGGGTATCAATGCAGGATTCGGAATGGAAACCCCGGTGGGAGACATTGTCATAGGAGCAGGCTTCAACAAAGACCTGCAGCTTGCACTTTATCTTGAGCTGACCTGATCCTCAGCTCTTTCCGATCAGGTTTTCCAGAGTCTCAAACAGACGGGCAGGCTCAACCGGCTTGCTCAGATGTGCATTCATTCCCGCCTGCATGCTCCGCTGTACATCCTCGTCGAAGGCATTTGCGGTAAGTGTAATGATCGGGATGGTCTTCGCATCAGGTCTGTCCATGCTGCGGATGGTTTCAGTAGCCGTCAGTCCGTCCATCTCCGGCATGCGCATATCCATGAGAATGGCCGAATAGTATCCGCTCTCATGGCTGCCGAACATGTCCACTGCTTTACGGCCGTTTTCAGCATGATCAACTTCCATCTCCCGCATGCCCAGGACCATCATCATGATTTCCGCATTTACGAGAACATCCTCGGCAAGCAGGACACGTCTTCCGGCAAGATCCGTAGTTTCCTCCATAAGTCTGCCGTTCTTTTTCTTGAACGCCTCGCGGAATTCCTCCATCACATTGCCTGCAAAAAGCGGTTTTGATACAAATGAATCAACACCCGCCGCCCTTGCCTCGTCTATGATGTCATCCCAGCTGTAGGAAGTCAGTATTATTATGGGTGTTCCGTCCCCGACAATGGCGCGGATTTGCCTTGTGGTCTCAATTCCGTCCATATCAGGCATCTTCCAGTCCACCAGAATCAGGTTGAAGTCCTCCATCCGTGCATGGCGCATCCTGACGATCTCCACGGCATCCCTGCCGCTGAGCACAGTCTCACAGCTGACGCCCACCTGTCCGAGGACTATCCTGGCATGTTCGCAGGCAATGCGGTCATTGTCTATGACAAGCACATTCATTTCCTGAGGCCGAATCTCGTTTCCATCGGAATCATATCCGGCATGCTGTGACTGCGTCAGGGTAAGGGTCACAGTGAACGTAGTTCCGACTCCCTTCTCGCTGTCCACCTCGATCTTTCCGTTCATGAGCTCCACTATGTTCTTGGTTATGGGCATTCCCATGCCGGTACTGCCGTAACGGTTCGTGGAAGACGCATCCTCCTGGCTGAAAGCCTCGAATATATGCGGGAGATATTCCCTGCTCATTCCGATTCCGGTATCCCGGATCGTGAAGCGCAGTGTTGCCTTGTCATCCATTCTGGCAATATCCTCTATCATGAAAAGGATATTTCCGCCTTCCGGCGTGAACTTCACTGCGTTGCCCAGGATGTTGATCAGCACCTGGCGGATTTTCATGTCATCCCCGATATAGTAATCGTCTATCCTTCCCGTAGTCCGGCATTCGTACTTCAGACCCTTTTCCCTGCACTGCCCGTTGATGATGGTATTCACCTGCTCCAGCATCTTGAAGAACGGGAATTCCTCGCTTCTTATTACCATGCGCCCCGACTCAATCCTGGACAGATCAAGGATATCGTTGATGATGCTCAGAAGATGATGGGCCGATATCCCTATCTTCTTCAGATATTCGCGGGTCTGCTCCGAAATGTTCGGATCGTTGAGTGCTATGTTGTCCAATCCTATTATGGCGTTCATGGGAGTACGTATCTCATGGCTCATGTTGGACAGGAATACGGTTTTGGCTTTGTTTGCAGATTCTGCAGCATCCAGAGCCTGCTTCAGGGCAAGGTTCTGCGCCATGTTCTTTCGGGTCTCGGCATCCACATCGACGAAACAGGCACCTACTGCATGGACAAGATGGTCATCCCTGTCTTCGGGGTGGCGAACGCCAGCGAAGCGCACCTCCTCATAGGTGTCCTTCCCGTGGCGGTGGACCATGTACCTGTATGATATGATCCTCCTCTCGGTCAGCAACGCCTTAACGTTGTCCGGCTGTACGAAACTCAGGAACGCGTCCCTGTACTCATCCATCACGTTCTCGTTGGCATATGCCGTGACGGAGGAAAGATATCTGAATCTCTCGCCTACCCTGAAGCCGTTGTCCACATCGGAATGGGACTGATAACACACACCTTCATCCGTATCCAGCTCTATGTAATAGACACTCCAGTAGTCCGATGCCAGCGCGGTAATCATCTTGGTCTGCTCTTCCTGGAGTTTTCTCTGTGCCAGCAGTTCATCCTGCAGGGCCAGCCTGCGTTCCAGCTCCTCCTGCTTTATCCGGTTTTCAGCTTCTGCCGTTTCCTTTTCCAGGACAAGGCGTGCGCTTTTCCGTGTCTGGGCTATTATCAGCAGGAACATGACCAGGAGAACCATGATGGTGATGACGGATAAGCCCATGCCTCTCAGGACTATGCTGTTGGAAATAGTGCCTATTTCATCTGCTATGACGCTCTCCCTGATGAGGTAGGTCAGCAGCCAGTCGGTACCCGTAATCGGGACATAGGCCAGTGTTTCCTGTATTCCGTTGTATGTGAAAGAGAGAACCCCTGCCCGACCTTCGCGGAAATCACCGAGAATCTGGGCGTAACTGTATCCCTTGTCCAGATCGGCATGCCCGAGTGCATCAAGAAGGTTGTCCTCTACCGCAAGACCTCCCAGAACCGTATTGCTCAGAGCAATACCGTCGCTTGTATAGATATTGCAGAATGTCGCGGAATTCTCCTGAGCCTCCATGGAAACTCCGGACAGCATTTCCGACATATCTATTGCCATGAAGCAGACTCTGAGCGTCTTCCCGTTGAACGGAAGTTTCAGATCCACGGGTACTGCGATGATGACCTGCTTCTCAGGTGCTTCTATATTGAATATTGATATTTCGGGTTCCGAAATAACCCTGTAATCGAAATCATAGTCTCCGATGTTGTTCTCGGTTCCGCGAGAAGTATAAATCAGACCGTCGGTATCCACGAAAGCAAATTTGTCCAATTTGTACAGCTGCTTCATCTTTGACTGGTAAGCCCTCATATGCTGTTCATCACGCAGATCATCTTCCGACATCAGGTCAATGGCAATGCGGATAACATCGATCTTTCCCTGGAGATTCCCCTCAACGACCTGCTCGCGGCGACCGGCCAGTTCGTCAAGATACAGTCTGCTGACACTCCTTACCGCCTGCTGGGTATCCCTGCTCGCAGTCTGCGCCGTCAGCACCGTGCCGATGACCAAAACAAAAACCAGAATCAGACTTCCAATGATGGTAATGGTTGCCGTACGGCTCTGCTTCATTATCAATTCCTCCGTTTTCAGATTAAATCATGTCATTGTTCATTCTGACGGTCAATCGCAAAAAAACGGCTCCCCTTGAAAGAGGAGCCAAAAAACCGCCGGGTTGTTCTTACTTGGTGTATGTGCAGTTCTTGTCGAACTCGATAGTTCCCTTGTAGTTCTTGATGTTTCCGGCTTCATTTACTGTGCAATAGTCCCCCTTACAATAATATCTATAGTGATTTTCGCTCTGGCCTCTCTGTTTCAGACCATCGAATGGCCGAGTTATGATGCCTTGGTGGCTGATTTCTCAACCTCCAAGGACAGAGAGAGGGCATATTCTTTTAACTACCTCGGCGCCAACCTCGGCCTGGTGCTGTCCCCGACACTTGCAGGATTCTTGTTCAACAACCACCTGAACCTGGCGTTCCTGATCAACGGCATAGCCATAGCGCTGAGCACGGTCCTGATATTCTTCAGGATCAAGGATGTCCACAGGAAGAAGGATGAGGATGTCCAATCAGACTATGTGGCGGACCTGGACTCCAAGGCATCGGCCATTGCATTCATCTTCAAAAACCGTGTTGTTCTTCTGTTCATCAAAAGGCCGTGGCTCTGCTTTGTGGCCATCACCGTCTTCACGTTCGGAGAGATTTTCAACACACTTGCGTCCTCTCCGTTCCTTACCAGAAGAATCCCCGCATCACACCGTGGCAGGATAATATCAGTCCAGAACGTGGCCTGCGGCATTGCAGGCTCGGGCATCCAGCTTCTTGTCGGAATGCTCTATGACAGATCCGGATCCCGCGCGGCAAGGCTGACAATAATAGGGATAGGCCTGGCTGAACTCATCATCATCTCCATCATGTCCGGCTTTGACAGAAAGGACTACCCTGCTCTTCAGAAATGAGTTGGCCTGAGGAATGCCTTCAGCTGATTGCGGATCGGAATCATTAAACTATACAACCTTATCCAATATGCGTATGACCTCGGCCATATGTCCTTTAAGGGAATCAACCTCATCCACGGAGAGCTTGCCCGCCAGCACTTCACTTATGCGGTCACAATACTTCCTGTGACACCGATCCAGCAACTCGGTTCCCTTGAATGTGAGGTGTATGAACACATGAGTCCTGTTGGAGGAATCAGGCAGACGCTCCACATAACCTGCATTAACAAGATGGTCAACTGCTCTTGTGGCCTGCTCGCGAGAACTGGACATGAACTGGGCCACCCTGCTCATAAGCAGACGCTCACGCCTTGAAAGAGCCAGAAGCAGGATCATCTGCATTCTAGTGATGTCATGGTCCTTTATTCTGGAGCCGGTCAGGACAAGACTGTAAACCAGCGGAAGAAGCGAAAAAAAATCCATATTCCCTGCATCGGATTCCATCAAAGCCATATTCACCTCGGTCTTATCAACACTTAGCATATTATCTCTATGTGCGGCATGTCAATTATTAATGTTAATCAATTATTGACAAATATCAATAGTTTATGCTTAAAGTGTAATTGCAGTTCAAATTACAAGGAGGTCATATGAATCGGGGAAAGTTGATTTCAGAGGATATCTGCGACATATCACAACTCATGGATTTCGGCTGGCTCACAAATACCAGGGACCTGAGGAAGGTCACGGACCAGTTTCCAATGAGAATTACACCCTATTATCTGGGATTGATAGATAAAACAGATGAGAATGATCCCATAGCCAGGATGTGCATCCCTTCTGTGGATGAGCTGCGCATTTCAGGTTCTTTCGACACGAGCGGAGAGAAAAAGAACACCATGCAAAAGGGTCTGCAACACAAGTACAGGCAGACGGCCCTTATCCTTTCCACAAACGTATGCGCCATGTACTGCCGCCACTGCTTCAGGAAAAGAATGGTCGGACTCACGGAAGACGAGCTCTCAAGCCAGCTGGACAAGGCAGTGGACTACGTCAGATCCCACGAGGAGATCACAAACATCCTCATATCGGGAGGAGACTCCCTGATGATGCCGGACAGAATAATAGAGCGCTACCTCTATGAATTCAGCAAACTGGACAATCTGGACCTCATAAGGTTCGGCTCACGTGTCCCGGTGGTGTTCCCTCAGCGAATAGATGGTAATCTGATCTCCATCTTCAGGAAATACAGAAGCCATAAGCAAATCTACCTTATCACACAGTTCAACCACCCGAGAGAGTTCACAGAGCAGTCAATCGCGGCCATCAAGGCCTTCCTTGACATAGGCATACAGGTAAGAAACCAAACTGTCCTTCTCCGTGGTGTCAACGACAATCCTGAAGTTCTCAGTGATCTTCTCAGAAATCTCACAAAGACCGGGATAGTCCCCTATTATATCTTCCAATGCAGACCCGTCACAGGAGTCAGAGAACGCTTCCAGGTGCCGATCCTGGAAGGTGTGAGGCTAACTGATGCGGCTAAATCAAAGCAGAACGGCATGGGAAAGAGTGTCAGATATGTGATGAGCCACACAAAGGGAAAGATCGAGATTCTTGGCTCTCAAGATGATGACACGACATTATTCAAGTTCCATCAAAGCCATGGCAGCAAGGACACTGCCCGGGTCTTCACTGCAAAACTGACAAAGAATTCCACCTGGCTAGATGAGAACCTAAACGCCATCTAGTCCCACTAGCTCAAATACCTCTTTATTATTCTGTCAATGCTCTCTGTCATCAATGGATGCTTCTTGTCCTCATGAGTGACAATGAGGTCCTCTCCGATGACATAACCCGCATCAAGGATCCTCATGAACCTGTTGAAGTTCCTCAAGCAGTACTCAGGGTCATCCATCTTTCCAAGATGCTCCCAGAAATAAGCCTTCCTTGTCCTTTTGTTCAGCACATAAAAGTCAGGATGCAGTGTGTCCTGGTCAAACGGGCTAAAACCTATCACCTCATAACCTGCGATGAACCCGAACTGGTCATAGACGGGCCTTGACGCGTCAACCTCGGCCTCAGGTGTGAACGCAATCTCGTAATGGTAGGGGATTCCTCTCACGAACAGCCTGTCCGCGATTATCAGCTCGCTCTTGGAGCCGACATAATCACCCCTGAGGGTCTTGAACTTGTGATAATCGTCTTCCTTGTGTGACCTGTACTTCCTGACGACATTGTTCCCCAGCTGCCACTTCCTGGCATAGCCCTCATCTGTGAGCTCTGAAAGCATGACATTCTTCTTGATTTCCTCAGGGATTTTCTCTGAAACCTTGGTTATATCTGTGGCCTCCGGTTCCCTTGAGAGAGTCTCCAGGCATCTGTCAATCTGCTTCTTCTCTTTCTGAGCCGCAACTTTCAGTTTAGACTCATAGTATCTTGTTGCCAAACTGGTCAGCCGTTCCTTATCGGCCTTCCTTATGTACTTCTGCTTACCTGTATTTTTGGAATAGGAAAAAAAGCAAGTCTTGCCGCGCATTGTCTTGACCTGCAGAATCTCATCAGAATCGGATTCAGGCAAGGCAAGAATCTTCTCAAGATCCAAAGACGTATCCCTCAGTATTTTGATTATCTCTTTCTTATCCATACTCCTATTGTATACTAAAAACAGCTTTTTTAAGAAAAAAAGTATATTGTGCCTACTTTTTTATCATTATAATCCAGTTTTATGTATACACGACTCATCCAGAGCCTAAAAAAAACGGCTTCCAAAAAATGGGAGCCGAAAAGACATCAATAATGCTTACTTGGTGTATGTGCAGTTCTTGTCCCTGACAATCTCGTCCATAGCTTTTACTATATCTGATTTCAGGTCCAGAAACCATCCAAGAAAAGAGGCCGCCCCCATACGGAAGCGGCCCCGTTTGGGTCTGCTAATTATGCTCACCTGAATTCGATGCGCACTATCTTCATCTTCACAAGACCGTCGCAGAAACGGATCATCAGCTTGTGGACAGGCCTGACAACCTTGTAGATGTCCCTGTAGCCACGCATATAGCTTCTTGCCGAGACGCACCCAAAACGGCTGCTCCAACCGGATAGCTCCTTTTCGTCCTCCAACGAGAAGAAGGCGGAGACATCCGTAATGCCCGCCTCCTTCAGCCAGGTCTTGCGCATCAGCTTGGCTCCGCGTTCATTGCAGGAGTCGAAGACCAGAACCGCACCGGGGAAATGCTCGGCCATGGCGCAGAAAAGGTTTCTCACCTCGTCGGTCCTGAAGTAGTAGAACACGCCGGCGGCGAAGAAGACGGCACCCTCGGAGGCATCGATCTTGTCCATCCAGCTGAAATCGTTCAGATTGCATGCCAGGTTGAGTTCACGGTCACCGTGAGGAAGAAGATCGCCCCTGATCTTGATAACATCCGGGAAATCGATGTTATACCCCTTGCACAGGCCATTGTCACACTTGCAAAAAGTGTCATCCAGTCCGCATCCGAGATTGACGACCGCAGCTTTGGGATGACCTTTCAGATAGGAACCCACCTCGCAGCACAGATCATACTGGCGCTGAGCCACCTCCAAGGCCCCGAAAAGGCCTGCCGTGGACTCCATCTTCCTCCGCTTCTCGGCAAAGTCATAGTCAAGCGAATCGCATATCCTCTTGGCCGACGGGTCGGAGAAAAGCTCCGGAAAGTGCTCGGAGCACACAAGCCTGCCGAAAAGGGGGATGATGAGCGTCTCCTGGACGGTGTTCTTCTCGATATGGTACTTCATCTTCTCATTTCCTTCCCACAAGGAGCCTTGAACCGCCGAGATCCAGAAGCGTCGCCTCCAGATCGGACTTGAAGATGCCGCCCGTTATGTTTATCACGCGGACATCGTGATAACCGGATCTTCTGAGCGACGCGGCAAAGGCCTCCATGTCCCCATATCTTTGGACCGTCATGATGTCGTGGAGGGCGAACACCCCACCCTTCTTCAGGGTCCTGAGAGTCTCCAGAAGCAGAGCCTGCCTGTCTTTGACCGGCACGTTGTGGTAGACATAGTTGCTGGTCACGGCATCGAAGGTCTCATCCGCGAAATCCAGCTTTACCGCATTCCCCTGTCTGAAGCTGACGTTGGAAACCCCCTCCGCCTGGGCATTGCGCTCGCAGAGGGCCTTGTTGTAGGAGGCGTATTCCTTGCCCCACCTGTCTATCCCAACCACAGAGGCCTTGGGGTTCCTCTTGGCGCAGGCGATCGTAAGTGCTCCGCTTCCGCAACCCACATCCAAGGCTATCCCACCATCCGGGATGCTGACATACTTTGCCACCGCCTCGACGACCTGCCTTGAAAGCTGCCTCTTGCCCTTGTAGGAGAAAACCCTGTACAGCCAGAGAATCCAGAAGGCAACTACACAGAAGACCAAAGCAAGGGCAAGGAAGACCCAGAACAGTACCGTCTTGACGGTTCCAGCCTTGAGAACCGTCGTGCAACCGAAGACGAAAAACAGCAGAAGAAAAGCAGCAAATATGGCGAAGAAACTCAAAACCATGCCCTTGGGCACCCAGTTCTTGTAATCGGTAACCATCATAACCTCCAGATCAGAAACTGTACGTTGCCTCGAGTCTGACGCAGCTCAGGTCCTTGAAGGCACCATATGTACCCACATCATCCGGACCCTCGAACACAAAGACCGCACCGCATGCAACCTTCAGTTCGTCCGAGAAGCTGTAGGTCACACCTGCCATGACAGCCCCATCAAGCTCCCTCAGCTCCAGAATCCCGGCCACAGAAAGCTCCAGATCCCCGTCAAACAGGTCATAGCTGACACTTGCCCCGGCCTGACCGGAGATCTCCTCGGACTCCTTGTCCCACTCTCCGTAAAGCTCGCCGACAACCGTCAGATTGTCGCGCAGCCATTCAAGGCCGGCCATGGCAGAGACGACCTTGTCCCGCTTGGGATACCACGCTGCCTCCGCCTTCAGGGTCACATCCCCAACCGGGACCGCTGCAGACGCTCCGGCCATGACAAGCCGTTCATACTCGCAGTACAGATCGGGATACGTCCCAGAGACCACAGGCATGTCCTCCCACCCATAATACCCATACAACGAGAAATCCCCCGCCGACGTATAGGCCGAGGCCTTAACCCCCACCTCGCTGTTCTCAAGCTTAAGCTCGGGTTTCATGACTTCTATGCCGTAGGCTTCATACATGGCAGTCATCGCCTCCGGCAGAACCGCAGGTGAGAAGATTGGGATCCAGTAGGCGTCAAACGCGAACGGGAAGGCGTCATACGAGACCTTCAGGGCATTGATGGCGGTCTTTTCCATCTCAAGCGGAGCCGACATGTCAGATGGGGTTATGACGTCAACCGCCGAACTGATCTCGGCGTTTCCCCATGTGGCCTTCTGGCGACCGAACCTGAAGGCGGCCTTGCCAAGGAAAAGGTCAGCATAGACCTCCGAGACAAAGGGCTTAAGGGAGCTCTCTATCGCATCGTAGACAAAGCCCGCGTTCAGGTAGAAAGCTGTAGTGTCCCCGTAGGCATCGAGCTCGAAAGTCTGGGAGACGGACGCGCCGGTGAACTTCCCCACATCCTCTGACGGCGGTACCGACACTGTCGCAGAGAACGACGATTCACCTGAGAAATCCACATCCGCGAAAACACATGGCAGCACCGCAACCGAGAGGCAGAAAACCACAAGGATTCTTTTCATCTGATTCTCCCCTGCTCAAGCGCTGTGACCGTGAAGATGTTGTCGTCTATCGCATCTGTGTTGTAGACGACATCGGACATGGTAATCCTGGACCATGTGCCTGACTGCACGTTCTCCATCTTCATGACCTTCGTGCAGGCATAACCGTCGATGTACTCTATGTCGCTGCAGGTCAGAACCCTGTGAAGATTCCCATGCCTGTCATAGAACTCACACTTGTAAAGAAGATAATCATCTACTCCCAGATATACTATCCTGTCCGGATCGCTCTCCGACCTCGAGATGCTCTCGCACTTGACCTTGTAGCAGGAGACCCCGTCGACCGACTCGGTCCCGAGCAGAGTGTAATTGTCTTTTGAGATTGCACGCTCTCCCATGTCCTCATAGGTGAAGTCGGTGCCCATGAAGCTGCCCTCCGCCTCGGTTCCGCTGGAGGCGATGCGCTTGGTCTTCTTCATTGCAGGCATGTAGAGCCAGTTGTCGCCGTCCTTCTTTGACCCGTCTGCGGCTTCCGGATAATCGAACATAAGATAGCCTACTCCTGCAACATCTTTGGGAGAAATGAACACAATCACCTCTTTCGTGACATCGCCGTAGTCCTTGCTCTTCATGATGACCTGACGGGTCTTCTCATTTCCCTTCTTGCTGTGAATGACCAATGTGGCTGTCACGGAAGACGAAGTCGGTTCAGGAACCTCGTGGGTTTTTCTTATGATATCCAACCCCGTAAGGTCCTGAGCATGGACCGCTATGGTCACGAACATGGTCATGAAAGTTGCCAAGACAACAAGTTTTCGGGTTTTCATCTCTTTACCTCCTTGCCGAACGGTTTTGTCACCAGAATCAGAATCGGCGTGAGCGTATAGTCTGCTACCAGGGCTCCGGCAAGGCCCACAACCGACAGATAGCCGATTCTGCAAAGCGCATTCATTGTGCTGAACACGAATATGAAGAACATGGCGCAGAGGATTATCGTGGTCATGGCCATGGTCTTTCCTATCTCACGATACGACTCCAGAATCGCCTTTCTGTATTCTCCGAACTCCTCATAATGGACCTTGATGTGGTTCGTAAAGTGAATCGTGTCATCCACCGCTATACCCAGGATCATGGGCATGATCAGGGCCGTGACCATATCAAGGACAATGTTGCAGTAGCCCATTATTCCGCCGATCAGCATCACGGGCGCTATGTTCGGAATCATTGCAATTACTCCTGTTCTGACGGAGCCGAAAGCCAGGACAAGCAGGACGAATATCACCAAAAACGATGTTCCGATCGACCTGAGGGATCCTCGAACAAGTTTGCCGTTCATCGCAGCATACTGCATCACCTCTCCGACCACACCTGCGGTCTCGGTTCCGGGGAACATCTCCGAAACCCATTTCTCAACCATTGCGACGTTCTGCACACACTCCTCTGCATCATAGCCGCAGAGCTCCACATGCAGATAAGCGGCGCTGAAATCCTCGCTCACATACTGATAGACATCGGTTCCTCCGGATATCTCGTAAAGGAACAGTATCTGGGAAACCATGTCCTGGTCATCCGGAATGGCATAGTATGCGGGATCGTCCTCATTGAGGGTCCTGTTCATCTCCTTGATGATCTTTGTCACGGAGCTGACCCTGGGCTTTCCATTGCTGACCTTTGTCATCGAAAGCGTCCCTATACGCTCTGCAAGCTCATCCATGTTCTTCAGAACCTCGGGATTCTTTATGGCATCCTCCTCCGGATACTCGATCAGGACCTCATAGCTGTACTGGCTTCCCAGCTTGCTTCTGGTTATCTCAAGCAGCCTCTTCATGTAAGGGGTCCGCTCACCCATCATGTCCGAATAGTCCATGTTGACCTTGATGTTGAAGATTCCAGGCACCATGGCCACCAAAAGGAGCATTCCGACTATCAGAATCACCCATTTCCTGTTCAGGATGCCTGCACCGAAAGCCTCGATCCTCAGATCCGCGCGGGTCGAACCTTCGGTGGACACATATTGGGGGTCAGGGGTCCTGTCTTTCCCGAAGCTTGAAAGAATCGGAAGCAGCACCATCGTGTAGAGATAGACGGAAAACACTGCAGCCGCGGTGATTCCTCCGACCCATCTCATGGGCTTTATACCACCGGCAAGGAAGCTAAGCATTCCGGCCATGGTGGTTATTACCGTGAACAGGAGGGCCCAGCCGCTGTCTCTGATGGCGAGCACTATGGACGCCCTCCTCTCTCCGGTTCTTCTGAAATGGAGCTTGAAGGCGTTGATGAAATGGATTGAATAGCCTACAGACAGGGCCATTGCTAGAAGCAATGTCACAATGACCATGATCATGTTGCCCTCTATGTTCATCCACGCTGAATAGCCCAAAGTGGTACACAAGGCAAAGACGGTTGCAAGGGCAGGAACAACCACACCCTTGAAGGATCTGACGAAGAAGATGAGGAAAAGCACCATCACACAGAAGCCGATGGCGATTCTAGAGACACACTGCTGCAGCGTGACCTGCTCCTCTTCGTACTCCGTGTAACTCAACCCGGAAGGGAGAATTTCGTACTTGTCTGATTTGAATCGCTCGGAGTTGAAGATCTCCATGGCCGGAGGCGCAATCTTGTTCATAGCCTCGTCAAGGCTCTCGGAATACTGCTCGAGATTGAAGATCACCCATGTCTCGGTGCAGTCGCCGCTTACAAGCACATTGACAAGCGACTCTCTGGACAGGATGAAGTCCCTGATTCGCTCTATCTCCGCAGGATCCTCCGGTATGCCGTCCTCAAACGGGTTGAAGACCTCAAAGCCCTCCTCCGTTCCGATCGGGACGGAGAGGCTCATCAGGGACGTCACGCTCTCAACATAGGGGACGTTCTGCAGAATCTCATCCCCCAGCCTGTCTATCGCATCCAGGACCTCGGGGTCAAAGACATCGTCCGCCCTTATGAACGCCAGAAGGGAATCCGTGGAGCCGAAGATGCTCTCGAAATGGTCCTGGTTCATCTTCACCTGGTCCCAGTTGTCGAACCAGTCCTCCTCTCCGTTTGAGAGCTTCAGTCTTGGAAGTCCAAGACAGCCGATTATCGTGAACACGGCAAGGACTACAAGGAACGCCACCCTGTGTCTTATCTGGAACCGGCCGAAAGACTCGAACCAATTGTTGATCTTAGTGGTTTTCACCAATGCCTCTTTTCCACCCCAAACCGCTGGTTAGATAAATCTAACTGATGATTAGATTACTCTAACCATAAGGTTTTGGTCAATACTCCTCGAGGTCAGAACTCAATCTCCGAAGAAAACGTGAAGAGCCAAAAATGAAGCCACCCGTTTCCGGATGGCCCCACATCTATTTCAAAACCCAATTCTACTTTTTCTCAGAACGGTCTTCCTCCGGGACCTCCCTGTCCTCCGGGACCTCCCTGACCACCTGCAGACGTGTTGGAGACTGTGACCGATGTCGAAGTTCCTCCGCTCACGGATACGGTTCCGTAGTAGAGCATGCTGTTGAAAGTGTTCTCCGCATCCACCGTTGCTCCGCTTATCAGAGTTGCTGTGCCGGTTGAAAGCTCTCCGGAACCCAGAAGGACGCTGCTTCCGTATCTGTATCCGGTGGGGACCCTGAATGCGAGGACAACCTTTCCGTCCTGGATAAGGGCGTATCTGGTTCCTGCCGAAACACTGCCGATACTTGAAGTGTATGCAGTTGTGCCGGAAGCCTGCGGAACGTTGTTCTGACCGCCGCCCATGGCTATTATCAGGCCTCCGGTGTACTGGAAGCGGGAATTGCTGTTGCAGTCGAGTCCGGACTCCGGCTGGCCTGCACCCATGGCAATCAGTACACCGCCGGAAATGTAGAACGCACCTTGGTTCTCGTCGGCACCTGCATCGACGGCATCGTTGTTGGACGCATAGGCGTAGATCAGACCGCCGCTGATATAGATGGAATTGCTGGCGTTCAGGCAGTCATCGGTTGTGTTGATGACAAATGTCCCGCCTGTGATGTACATGTTGTTCTTGGCCTCGATTCCCTCCGGGCTCACCCCCTCCAATGTACTCGTGTCATCCCTTGGGGTTGCATATGTTGTGATCTCGAATGTTCCGCCATTTATGTAGACATTGGGAACCGGATAATTGGCCGTGGATTCGGGAAGATCGTCCTCGCTCTGCTTCCAGCCTGCGCTGATGGCCTTTCCCTGCGTCCTGACCGTGATTGTTCCGCCGTCAATGACAATCCAACCCATTCCTGCGGCATCGGATTCGTCATCCAGTGTATCGGACTCGAAGCCGTCTACTTTGATTCCCTTGCTCTCATAGCCCTTGGTCGAGTTGTTGCCGTAAATCGTGAGGTTTCCGTCAAGCATCACAAAACCCAGAAGCGGTTTGATGGCTGTACCCTTGTCTGCAACAAGAGTGTCGTCCGTGGTATCGTCTTCCGTGTCGTTGTCATCCGTATAGACGGTCGATTCGGCAACCGTAACGGTAATGTCGCCGTCCAGGATGCAGACCACGTGGTCGCTGACAATCCCGTTCTTGGAGTTCGCGGTTACAGAAAGGCTTCCGGTTCCGTCGAAAATCAGATTCGATGCGGATTTCAGGACATTCTTGTCATAGCTGTTGATGTTCGTCTCAAGGCTGCTGTCCCCTTCCAGGACCATATAGGTGACTTCCGATGCCTTGACGTTGATTGCCCTCTCGTCGCTTGTCAGGCTGAGGTTGTCCAGGGTGACCTTCACCGGCTGACTGTTACCTTCGATTACCACCTTAAATGCGAAATTGGTGCCTGTAAGCCGTATATTCAGTGCAGAATCTGCTTTATTTGTGACTTTCAGGCTCTCGTCTTTCAGCTTGACAGTTGCAACTCCTGCATCTGCAGGTGATGTTCCGTCCCATTCGCCTGTCTCGACATTGAAAACGTATTCGGTTCCGAAATCATAGCTCTGCCATGATGTATAGTCCGATTCCTCGTATGTATCGGGATAAAGGGCCGAACCCTCCGTAACAAGATTGACAGATCCGCTGTATGTCGTGCTGTTCTTGGTTCCGCCCGATGTCTGGGACGTGGAATCCGAAGCGCTCATATCCTGGTTGCATGAGGTGCATGCAAAGACAAGCAGGATCGCTGCGAGAAACAGACTTATAATCATTGATGTTCTTCTTTTCATGTTGTTCTCCTGTTCTCTTTTGTTTTCTGACTGCATTTTCATGCCGGTAGATTGAAACAACATTGAAGAAAAATTCTTTTTTCGTTTTTACAGAGGAAGAGAGACGGTAAAGCGGACCTTTCCGCCCTGACATGAAACCCAGATGTTTCCCTTGTGCCTTTCTGCAACAGCCTTGGCAATGGAGAGACCGAGCCCGTAGTGATTGTCCTCGCTGTTGCGGGCCTCGTCAATGCGGAAGAACCTGTCAAAAAGATGCTTCAGCTTTTCTTCCGGAATGCTCTCACCGTCGTTTTCCACGCTCAGAACGGCCGAGTGGGACTGACGCCTGAGGCTTATGCTTATATCAGCGCCCGAAGAATGCCTCATGGCATTGTCAAGAAGAATGGAAACAAGCTGCTGGATCTGTGAACGGTTCCCGGAAATCATGATGTCCTCTTCGACCTTGCTCTGCAAGGTTTTGCCCTGATCGAACGCAAGGCTCTCGAAAACCAGGATTTCACCGGAAACAATGCGGGAAAGGTCGATGTCTTCCTTGGGAAGCTCGGAGCTTTCCGCTCTGGAAAGATCCAGAAGCTGTTTAACCAGTGTTCCCATCCGCTCGTTCTCGTAAAGGATATTGTCGAGCCACTCGCTCTTTCCGGTCTCACGTGACAGCATCTCCGCATTGGCGCCGATAACCGATATCGGTGTCTTGAGTTCATGACTTGCATCCGAGATGAACTGCTTCTGCTTGCGGTCGTTCTCCTCAAGCGGCCTGACAATTCTCTTCGAAATAAACAGGGCGACGAAGAACAGAAGGACAAAGGCAATACCACCGGCTATGAGGACATTGCGCAACAGAATTCCCAGGTTGCTCTCAGTTATGGTTATATCCAGGAAAGCCACCAGTGTATAACCCGGTCTGCTGCTCACACGGAAAAGAAGACTGCCCGTTTTTCCTGACCCGGTACCGTTATCAAGAATACCACGGGCGATTTCAGCAAGATCCTCTTCCGAATAGAGGCCTTTTTCATCGTCATCGATTCTGAGGATCTCTCCGTCTTTGGAGAAAGCCACTGCATAGAATGTAGACAGCTGGTAATCGGACCTCTCTTCCGGAGGCGGTGTACTGTTCTTGGACCATGGCGGTGAATCAGGCAGGGTTTCCCGCGTGGTTTCACCGTTGTTCTCCAACCTGGTCTGGCCCTCGCTCCTGTCCGAGTTTTTCCCCGATGCCGGTTCCATCATCTCGTCCTGTCCGAGCCGGTACAGATCCATATAGCGTTCCAGCTTCTCCGCGTTGTTCCGATTGACTTCACGGTAGCTGGCAAACAGGATCACGGACAACGTGATTGCGAAAAGAAGGACCAGGGATCCCATTATAGCCAGGATTATCTTTCTTCTGGTTTTCCTAAACATTCCTTTCCCTCAGTTCGTATCCCAGTCCCCTGACAGCCTTTATCTCGACCTTTGAGCCGACAAAAGCCAGCTTTTTTCGGGTGAATGACATATATACTTCAACGTTGTTGTATTCCGCTTCGCTCTCGAAGCCCCAGATCTTCACGGCAAGCTGCTCCCTCGTTATTATCTGGTTCCGGTTCCCGAACATGTACTCAAGGATCCTCAGTTCCTTTTCGCCTACCCTGATACTCTGCCCGGTGGTTTCGCAGGAGAGTGTCGCTTCTGCGACGTTCAGGGAGAGGTCTCCGAAGTGCAGATTCCCGTCCTGGACATCCGCTCCGCTCTTTCTGCGCCCGAGGGCCCGCAGCCTGGCAAGAAGCTCCTTTGTCTCGAACGGTTTAGTCAGATAGTCATCCGCCCCGCTGTCAAGGCCCATGACCTTATCATCCACCTGGCTTTTGGCAGTCAACATCAGGATGGGAATCCCCACTCCGCGGTTTCTGGCATTGCGTGCCACATCAAAACCGTTCATCGCCGGCATCATCACATCGAGGACTGCCATGTCATAGGCATTGCTTTCCAGGGCAATGAGTGCAGACTCCCCGTCCGCCACGTGATCAACATCATACTTTTCCTGTCTGAGGATAGCGACAAGCGCCGCCGCCATCCTCTTCTCGTCTTCTGCCAAAAGAACTCTCATATGCTTCACCATATATCCATCGACAGGGTTGTTTCAAGACAGGAAACCCGCTTCGGTTCAGTAGGCCACGCCGTTCACGTAGAGGGTATAGCTTCCGGTGTTGACGGTGCCGTTGTTTGTAAGGCTGCTTATGTAGGTATCAGCCGTCAGATTCCATGTGCTTCCCGCTTCTATCGAAACATTGACCGTACCGATTGAGCTGGATACCGATGAGCCCGATGCATTGTTGATCACACCGCTGAGGGTTCCTGTGAAGGTACTGCTGCCGGCAAGATTCAATGTGAGCTTTGAATCGCTTCCTACGAGGATCGTACCCTCGAGGGTCTGGTCGGTAGCATTTAAGGTCGCAATGTTAGAACCTCCGCTCCATCCGTCGTCGCAGACAGAAAGGAGAATGCCATCCGAATCGTTGTTCACTATCGTAACACCGTCGAGGCTTATCACGGCAGTAGTGTTGGTCACATGGAACACATGACCTTTGTTGCTGGTCAAGGTGCCTCCGGTCATCGAGAACGTTGATGTCCCGCTGTCGGCATCCCCCGACATCGACTGGTAGATCATGATGGTATCGAGAAACTTGGCGTTTCCGTTGCACTTCGTATTTGTGGCGGTGAGATTGCAGTTTACCAGGGTAATCGAATTCTTGCCCTCGATGCATACTCCTTCCGAAAGATTCGAGATCAGAGTTGCATTCTCCACGGTGATGTCCGCCGTCGAATAGATTGCCGGAGATCCAAGCCCGTTTGATGTGTATGTTCCGCCGTCCACATAGACTGTTCCGCCGCCGCGGTCAGTCCTGATCGGGGCGCTGGAGCCTCCGCTGGTCTCTACTGTCAGATTGTAGGCATATGTCACGCCGCCACCCGTGGTCATTATTCCGCCGGATCCGCTTCCGGTGGTTGTGATTGTCGTATCCGAGATTATGACGGTGGTTCCATCTCCCGATGCCCCGTTTGAGCCGCCGTTCCCGCCATATGAGAACACGCCGTTTGCCCCGCTGGCACTGCTGGTGATGCTTCCGCCCGTGATTGTGGTGGTACTTCCCCCTTTGACCAGAACCGCGGCATTCAGGCCGTAGAAGTTGCAGTTGTCTCCGCCGTCGGAGTTTCCGGTCTTCGTGACCGTGGGATTTGTTATTGTGACATCTTCGGATGTGCTTATGAGAAGAGCCGATTCATCGGATGTCGTAGATGCATAGGTCTGATTCGACTGAGTGGCGGATTCTGTGATCTCAACCGCTCCGGAATAGGATACGGAGCTTGAGCTTGAGCCTGAACCTGGTCCCGATCCGTGACCCGAGGAGCTGCCGGGTTTGTGCGACGAACCTGATCCCGTTCCGGGGTTTGAACCCGAACTTGTGCTTGTGTCAGTGCCTGTGGCTGTAGTACCGGCGGAATCCGATTCGCATGATGCGCATGATGCCAGGAAAACAATGCAGACAAGGACTGCCACTATGATTGATAAGGTTTTTCTTTTCATCTTCTATCTACTCCTGTTTTTCTCTTTTGATGCAATAATCAGGGAGTAACATTGAACGAAGATTGAAGAACGGATAGACAATACAAAAAAAGCTCCCCGATGTCGGGGAGCCGGTTTCAAGGGGAATCGGACTTACTTGGTGTAAGTGCAGTTCTTGTCGAACTCGATTGTGCCCTTGTAGTTCTTGATGATACCGGAGACTGTGATCGTGTCGCCGACTGCAAGGTCTGCACCACCTGTGAGGCGGTAGCACTGGATCTTGAGATCCTCAAGACCGCCGCAGACAATGTTGACGGTGATGTTGCCGTACTGCTCGCTGTAGGCTGTCGGGATCTCGACGATTGTTCCGGTGACCTGTCTTGCACCCTCGAGTGCCTTGCCGTCCTCAAGCTCATAGGCCTTGAGCAGGGTCTTGACTGATCCGTAGTACTGTGCAGGGACATAGCGGCAGGCCTTGTCGAACTCGATTGTGCCCTTGTAGTTCTTGATTGTACCGATGACTGTGATTGCATCACCTACTGCAAGATCTGCACCGCCTGCAAGTCTGTAGGCCTGGACAATCTTGTCTTCGACGGCAAGGTTGACCGTGATGTTGCCGTACTGCTCGCTGTAAGCTGTGGGAATTGACTCGATTACGCCGCAGAGAACCTGGGTTCCCTTCATTGCCTCGCCGTCAGCAAGTGCGAAAGCAGCCTCAAGCGTTGCGCTCTGATCCGGGATGGCGCCGAAACCAACCAAAGTCGGCTTGTCGAACTCGATTGTTCCCTTGTAGTTCTTGATCTTTCCCTGAACCGTAATGACATCGCCTTCCTTGATGTCGGCACATCCGTCTCCGGAGAGTCTGTAGCACTGAATCAGGTTATCTGCAAGTGCACCGACCTGGATGTTGACTGTGATGTTGCCGTACTGCTCGCTGTAGACTGTGGGAATGGCCGTGACTGTACCGGTGAGTCTGACTTCCTTGGGCAGGTACTCACCGTCGGCAAGCAGATAGGAAGCGAGGACAATCTCTTCCGGAGCGGGATCGTTCGAACCCTGCGGGAGAGTCTTGGGCATCTCAAGGGTAACCTTCTCGCCGGTTGCGGCATCTGTGACGACTGCAATCAGGTTGTAGACGGTCTCCTGCGGAGCACCCTCATCGATGTCGATCAGGACAACGTGATTGTCTTTTGCAACTGCCTTTACATACTCGGTGTCTGTCGACCACTCGATTGTGAAGAGCTGGTTCTTGATTGAGATCTGGTCATAGACCTCGAAGTCCGCTGTTGTTCTGGGAGCCGGGTTGGACTTTGTGCTCTTGTCATAGAGAGCCTTGATGTAGTCTGCTGCGTTCTCGAGGAGGTTCTCTTCGGGCGCTGCTGCAGCCTCCTGACCCGGAAGAACATATCCGGCTTCCTTGGCATCCTCTGCAAGACCCATTGCCATAACAGGGGTTGCAACGAGGAACATGAGAGCAACAACTGAAAGAATAATTGCTGATTTCTTCATTTTTCTCTTCCTTATTATTTGATAATGATGTCCTTTGCCGCCAGGACCTTGATCTGGTATGAGCCGTCGTAGAAATCCACTATCCCGCGGACATCAATCACCTTGCCCAGATAGGCATCGGCGGTAATCATGTTCCTTGCGGAATCTGTCAGGACACCGGTCCTGACCGTGATTTCCCTTCCGTCCGCTTCACAGACCATTGTCATGGCACCGTAGGACGAACTTGCAGGATCATCCGTAGTATGGATGTTCCTGACTTTCAGATCGTGCATCTCGATTGTCGTTGACAATGCAAGATAGGCATAATCGAATTCCCTTTTTCCTTCACCATCTTCCACAATGACCTTGCCGTCCAGAAATGTCGCCGGGTCGGTAACGGTATAGGAGCCGCTATGGCCGTCGCTTATCTTCTGGATATTGCCCGGATCCTTGGGCTTCATCTGCTTGTAGGCAAGTCCCGCAACCTGATACACTCCCCCGGTCTCGTAGAACTGAACAGTACCTACTATCCTGGAACGGTTGCCTACAGACAGAATATCAAGCCCTTTTCCCGGAAGATTATAGCCATAGAAGACACTGATTCCGTAATAAAGACCGGTATCGGGATCATAGTCCTCAATGTAGATGCTTGCTCCGTCATTGAGTGTGATCACGCCTTCGAAAGCCACCTTGATTCCGTTGTACTTCTCTACGTTGCAGCGCAGCTCCTTAAGTGTGAGCTCCACTGCATCGCCGTAATAGAAGTCCGGATCCTTCTGCCCGGAGTAGACATTCAGCTTCTGCTCCTTGGCATAGTTGAGGGCGGCCATGGCCACGTTCCCGTAGCGGTTGTTTGCTGTAGATGATGCAATCCCGAGTCCGTTCTGCAGAAGTTCGATGTTGAGGTTGCGGTAGTCTTCGTTTTCGCTGGTCCGGTACCAGACCCACACCAGATATCTTCCTCCCGTGGAATCGAGGTTCCACCGGCTGTTGTCCGACTCGATGATGATGGACGTGGCCTTCGAGAGTCTTTCCCTGGTATAGTTGGAAGCCTTCTTCCCCCACTCCTCTATCTTGCCCGTTGACTCAGGGGTGTTTATGGCAAGGTATCTTGCCTTCAGGACACCTGAGTCAACGATGGTCGTAGGAACATCGAAGTGGGTTGTGTCTCCGTCAACGAAGCTGTGGACGGTGACGGCCTGCTTGACCGTCTCCGAATGCATGTTGAGCTTTACCTCTGAGGCAAAGTCCCTGCCGTCGGCAAAGAGGAGACAGACTCCGAAAAGAAGAACTGCAGTTGCAACGATGAATTTCCGCATTTCAGACCTTGGATTTAGTTGTTGTACTCACACTCGTCGATAGCATCCTGGAATGCTCTGGCGATTGCAGCATCGTCCGTGAGGGTGAGGCACTTTGCAATGAGGGCACCGACCTGGTCGCGGGCTGTTGAGGAGCCGTTGAATGCAGGTGATGTGTAGTAAGCGCTCTCCTGATCGAGACAGACCTTTGCGGAAAGAGCCGTGACGAAGTCTCCGCCGTCAGCGCTAGCAAGGAAGTCTGCGTAGACCTCGTTCTTTGCAACGGACTTGAGAACCGGTACATAACCGGAAGCCATTGCGAACTCAGCCTGGAACTCGACCGTGGTGGTCAGGTACTTGACGAACAGCCATGTGGCCACGACTTCCTGAGGGTTGGACTTTGCAAAGATGCAGAGGCTGGGACCCTGGGAGATGACCTTCTTGTTGCTCTCGGAAACCTGCGGGATTGTTGCAATACCGACTTCAAACGGATATGTTCCGTCAGCACCCTTTGCGGGTCTCTGATATGTTGCACCTGCGGATGAACCGATTGACATGTAGCTTGTGACACCTGTTGTGGAGGTGAACAGACCGGATGTGTATGCACCGTAGAGCTTCTGTGTTGTGAGATAACCCTTCTGGTACCAGTCTCTGAACATCTTCACGAACTCCTGGTTCTGAGCGTTGTCGAACAGATAGTGAGGTGCTGTTGCGCTTGTGTACGGGCTGTTGTACTGCTCGCACATGGTGATGAACCAGTTGGACTCCGAGTCATATCCGAGGGGGATTGAATTCGGGTCGATGGCCTTGATCTGTGCGCAGACCTGCTCCATCTCTGCCCATGTTGTGGGAACCTTGATTCCGTGCTCATCGAAGAAGGTCTTGTTGTAGTACAGGACCTCTGTGGACTTCGAGAGAGGCATTGTGTACATCAGACCGTCTCCGAACTGCTTTCCTTCGTTGTAGTAGCCTTCGATGAAGTCGGCCTTCTGCTCTGCAGTAAGTCCGAGGATCTCGGTGCTTCCGTCTGCCCTGTTCTGAACGATCGTGCTGTCGATGAGGTTGTCCAGAGTTGCGACTGCGCCGGCCAGATTATAGAGAGCAACGTGGTCGGGATAGCAGTAAGCGAGGTTCGGCTGGCTTCCTACAACGATTTCAGTACTGATCTGGTCTCTGACGTCATCGTATGAACCGACCTGTGTCCACTGGACGTGGATGTTCGGATAGAGCTTGTTGAACTCTGCGATGTAATCATCGAGAACGGTGTTCAGGTTCGTACCCATGGTGTGGTAGAAGGTGATCGTGACATCGCTTCCGTCATATCCTCCGGCCGGGACCTGGAATGCTCCGGCTGAAGCTGTCGTGGTGCTTTCTTCTTCACCATTGGCGAAAACCATCATCAACGCTCCGATGAGAAGCATTGCAACTAGAAGTGTTTTCTTCATGTTTTTCTCCTTTCTTACTTCGAAAAGTGTTTCAAATCTATTCTACAGGCCATCGCTGGCCCAGAATCCAAATCAAATCATCCCTTGATACCGGAGCGGGAAACTCCCTTCATGATGTACTTGCGCAGGAAGATGAACACCAGGAACAGCGGAGCCGAGACAAGAGCTACGGCTGCCATCTGCACGGGGTAGTTGACGTCTCCGGTGGTATCCTTGAAGGCATTTCTCAAGCCGTTGGTTACCATTCTGTGCGCTGCATCGTTGGCAACCAGTCGCGGCCAGATGTAGGAGTTCCATGCACCCATCATCTTCAGGATGGTTATCGAAATCAGTGTCGGCAGCGAAAGCGGGATCATGACCTTGCACAGGTACTTGAAATCGCTGGTGCCGTCAACCTTTGCGGCCAGATACAGCTCGTTCGGGATCTGCAGGAAGTTCTGCCTGAGCAGGTAGATGTAGAAGACGCTGACCAAAAACGGAACGATCAATACCGTGTAGGTGTTGATCCATCCGAGGTTGGTGACCGTGCTGTAGTTGGTGATCGTGAAGAGCTCGCCGGGAATCATCATCGTGGCCAGAAGTCCGGCAAAGAGGATGTTCTTGCCCTTGAACTCCAGTCTTGCGAAGGCGAAGGCCGAGAGGATGGTAATGATGAGCGACAGGATCGTGGATACGATTCCGACATACAGCGTGTTCAGAAACAACCTGCCCAGACTGGCCGTCGTGAAGGCATCCGCATAGTTGCTGAACATGATCTTGGTCGGGAAGAACGTGGGCACGCTCAGGCGGTACTCCGTCAGGGTCTTGAGGGACGAGATTATCATCCAGTAGAACGGGAAGAGCACTATCACGCCCATCAGGATCAGGAACAGGTAAACCAGAACCTTGAACACATATCCCAGGATCAGCTGCTTGGAGGTCTCTTTCTGCATGTTCTTCTCATGCATTATCTCAATGCGTTCTGCCATGCCGACCTCCTCAATAATGGACTCTCTTCTTGCTCACGTAGAGCTGGATGAGAGTAACGATAAGAATGATGCCGAACAGTATCAGGGCTGCGGCACTAGCCCTACCCTGGCTGTTGGTGGAAAGCGAATCATAGATGAATCCGACCATCGTGTTGAGCCTTCCCTTGTCATCGGCAGGACCCATGGATTCGCCGAAGATACCTACGATGCTCGTGTATTCCTTGAAGCCTCCGATGAAGCCTGTGATGACTACATATGCGATCATCGGCGACAGAAGAGGAACCGTGATGCGGGCGAAGATCCTGCGTCTGGAAGTTCCGTCGACCTTGGCGGCATCGTAATACTGCTTGTTCACGCTCTGAAGTCCTCCGAGGAGGATGAGGATCTTGAACGGCAGCGCATTCCATACGATGTAGATGACCATGACGGTGATGTTCGCGGCGTATGTGGATCCATAGTTGATCCAGTTGACCGGCTTGCCGCCGAAGAACTGGATGATGTTGTTGATGATTCCGGCCGTTACAATCAGCTCGTTCTCGGTGCCGTAGAAGCTTCCTACGATGTTGAACATCGCTGCGAAGACCATTCCGATTGCGATGGAGTTGGTAACGTACGGCAGGAAGAAGACCGTCTGGAGGAACTTCTGAAGACCCTTGATGGAGTTAAGGGCAACCGAGATCAGAAGCGCCAGCATCGTGGAGATGGGGACCGTGAGGAAACAGATCAGGACGGTGTTCTTCATGCACTGGATGAATCTCTTGTACTGAAGAACCTTGACGAAGTTTCCCAAACCGAACTTGAATGTTGTGCCTCCGACGGACTTGAGGCCGCTGTAGTTCTCCAGGAAGGCCATTCTCACCGTGTTGATGATGGGCCAGACCGTAAAGACCAATAGCAGCGCAATGGCCGGGGCCAGATAGATCCAGGCTTTCCAGGGGTGCCTGCTTTCAACCATGCTGTTGTTTGCCATGAGCGCTCCTTACCTGGGTATTTCGGTCGGCTTCTGACCATCGAGATAGATTCTCTCTTCCGTCTCTTTGTCGAAGAGGAAGACCTTGTTGGGCTTGAGTGCGAAGCGGACGTTCTCGGCATTTGTATCAACGAGGTTGTCTGCATCGATGATTGCACGGATGATCGGGTTCTCCGAGGCGTTGTTGGTGGCAACGATGCTGACATCGCGTCCCATGACCTCTACGTTCTGGAGCTTGCATGTGAACGGGCCGTCTTCCCTGAGGATGAAGCCTTCCGGCCTGATTCCCACGTAGACCTTGCAATCCGAAACACCTGCGACATCCAGGACTTCCTCGCCTCCGATGCAGAGCTTGCCGCCCTTCACTTCACCGCCGAACACGTTGATGGGAGGTGTTCCGAGGAACTTTGCGACAAACAGGTTGGCCGGGCTGTTGTAGACATCCTGGGGCTTTCCGATCTGCTGGACGATGCCGAGCTTCATGACGACGATCATGTCGGAAATGCTCATTGCCTCTTCCTGGTCATGAGTGACGAAGACCGTCGTGATCTTCGTCTCCTTCTGGATTCTCTTGATTTCCTCTCTGGTCTGGAGTCTGAGTCTTGCATCCAGGTTCGAGAGCGGCTCGTCCAGAAGGAGGACCCTGGGCATCTTTACAAGAGCTCTGGCAATAGCGACTCTCTGCTGCTGTCCGCCGGAAAGCTCGCTGGGCTTGCGGTCCATCAGTTCATCGATCTGAACGATCTTCGCACATTCGTAGGCACGCTCGAGCATCTGCTCCTTGGTCAGCTTGTCGGCTCCCTTGAGGTTCTGAAGCGGGAACAGGATGTTCTGTTTTACCGTCATGTGAGGATATAGGGCATAGTTCTGGAAGACCAGGCCGACTCCCCTGTTCTCCGGCGGAAGCTGAGTGACATCGTCCTCACCGAAGAAGATCTTACCGCTTGTAGGCTTCTGCAGACCGCAAATCATGTAGAGCGTGGTGCTCTTTCCGCAGCCCGAGGGTCCGAGAAGACCGACCAGTTTGCCGTCCGGAATGGTGAAGGTGAAATTGTTCACTGCGGTGACAACTTCTCCCGCCTTGTGTCTGCTCATGAATTGCTTTGTCAGATTCTGTAACTCTACTTTCATACCCTTATCCTTTTGTTTTAGATTCCCGTTTTCAATATGGACTTCTGGCTGCCTCCTCGGCATCCTTCTTCGTAATATAATCCACCCTGGCCTGGTCGCTGTCGAAGATCATCTGGCTTGCCAGATCCACCACCACGCAGTCGGCGATCATGTCATGTAGCATGGAATTGGTCTTCGTGGCCGAGACCAGGACAATCTGCGCAATCAGCAGCGCAAGTACGATGATAGGCCCGAACAACCCGGGGCTTGGCATAACGCCGATGGCGTTGAATATGATCATCATGGCCACCAGCACCGGCACCATCGTCTCCACGACATACTTGCCCAGGAAAGTCCTCACGAAGAGGGCCCTCACGCTGATTTTCACCCCGTTGGTGCGCATCACACCCAGACCGAAGACCTTCTTGCCCACGGTCTGTCCGTTCTTGAAGATCAAAGGCAGCACGAACTCCATGACCGCATACGCCAGAAAAACCGATACCGACGTGAGCGTGACAATCAACTTGACGATGGCATTGAGCGCATTGAGTATGTCCTCATCCTCGTTCATTGCATTGATGGCAGCCTCGTAGTTCTGTCTTTCCGCATCCGTCAGAGCCTCGAAATCGGCCTGTGAGACAATACGCTCGAAGTCCACTCCGTACTGCTCCGAATAACGCTCGATGCCGTTTGAATATATGTCGCTGTATTTGCTGTAATCCAGAATTGCCGAAAGGGCAAAGGCAAAGCCCACGGCGATGATGACGAGAAGAATTGCGTCTAGAAGAAACGCAGAAGCCCTCTTTAGAAGGCTCCCTTTCTGAAGATCATAAATCACCCGTATATATTACAATGTTTCGTGCGCGATACGCAATATTAATACCATTTAAGTTCGTTCACATTCCTGCCGGCTACTACTGTTGCCACGACAAGCCAAATGGTTTAGCCTAAAAGCCATGGAAACCAATGAAAACGCAGTAGCAATCGAGAGCGAATCAAAACTCACCTTCTTCGAGGCCACAAGCATCATAGTAGGCCACGGTGTCGGAAGCGGAATTCTGGCCGTACCGTACATCGCATCCAGGACATCCTGGCTGGACATCCTGCTTATTGTGGCAATCGCCTATGCGATAAATCTTGTCATGCACCTGATGATTGCAGAGCTCTCGCTGAACAACGGCGGGAAGCAGTTCATAAAGTGCTTCGAGGTCGAGCTCTTCAAGGGCAAGCTCAAGAAGATCTTCACTGCATTTGCCTTTGCGATGCTGGGACTGTCCGTCCTGCTTAACGTCAGCGGCTTCATCGCAGGAAGCGCCGCGGTGTTCACCACATGGTTCTGCTGGAACACCAGAGTAGCCATGCTGGTCTACTACGTACTTGCCGCAAGCGTGGTCTTCATCGGAATGAAGGCGGTCGGAATCTGCGAGAAGATTGCTGTTTCGGCCATGGCCATTGTAATCGGCATCCTTTTCGTGGCGACGCTGAGCTCTCCGATGAGCGCCCTGCCCTCCACCTTGGTCGCATCCCAGAACCTTCTTGCTCTCTACGGAGGCGTTTCGTTCTCCCTCTCTGCAGTCATGAGCGTCCCCCAGACGGTCAAGGGACTTCAGGGCGATGTCAAGAAAATCCGCGCATCCATCATCGCAGGAACAGGTTTCAACGTCTTCCTGCTGCTTCTGGTGACCTTCATGACACTGCTCGGAGCAGGCAGTTCCATTACGCAGAACGGTGCCCTCGTAGACCTTTCCGCCCACCTCGGAGGCTGGGTCTCGATTGTAGGCTATCTCTTTTCCCTGCTTGCACTTTCCACCTCTCTTTGGGCAAACACGCTGAACCTTAGAGACATCGTCCATGAGCAGACCAAGATCGGCCTCAGACCAAGCTGGGTCATCGCCTCGGTGCCCTCCCTGATTCTGGCTCTCATAGGAATCCAGAGTTTCGTCGGATTCACCAGGCTGGCGGGAATAATCCAGGTTCTTACCGGGATAGGCATAATCCTGGCCTACAACAGATCGCGCAAGGAGAAGAACCTGGAATCCCCCATCTGCGGTTTGTTCGGAAAGCTTCCTTTCCAGATAATAGTCGTCATCGGTTCCCTGCTGGCCACGGTGGGATCGGTTCTCAAAGTTCTTTGACCGACGGAGGATCGGAAAATGTTCACATACACAAGAAAGGCAAACTACTACGAAACGGACAAGATGGGAATCATCCATCATTCGAATTATATCCGCTGGATGGAGGAAGCCCGCATCGAGTTCATGGATCAGTTGGGGTTCGGTTATGCCAAGGTTGAAGAGCTTGGCATAGTATCCCCGGTTGCAGGTATTACCATAAATTACAAGCACCCTGTGCGTTTTGGAGACATTGTTGATATCAACGTTAAGATCTCTCGCTACAGCGGCGTGGTTCAGGAAATCTCCTATGAGATAACCAACCGCACCACCGGGCTTCTTGCTGCAACTGCGACCTCAAAGCACTGCTACATGAAGGACGGAACCGTCATAAACCTGAAGCATGTACTGCCGGAACTGGACTCAATCTTCTCGGCTTCATTTCATGCCGACTCAGATTGACTTTTTGGGGCGTAATATAGATTATATAGACATTGATATTTCAATTTCATTTAAGGAGATTTCTGAATGAGCAATATTGATCAGATTATCGCAAGAGAAATTCTTGACTCACGTGGCAACCCGACTGTTGAAGTCGATGTCATCCTCGAAGACGGTTCTTTCGGCCGTGCTGCTGTTCCTTCCGGAGCATCCACCGGTGTCCATGAGGCTGTCGAGCTTCGCGACGGCGACAAGAAGCGCTACCTCGGAAAGGGCGTTCTCAAGGCTGTTGACAACGTGAACAACATAATCGCTCCGGCAATCGAGGGCATGGACGCTCTTGATCAGGTCGGAATCGACCGCGCAATGATCGCTCTTGACGGCACACCCAACAAGGGCAAGCTCGGTGCAAACGCAATCCTCGCTGTTTCAATGGCAGTTGCACATGCTGCAGCAGAGTACCTCAGACTGCCGCTTTACAAGTACCTCGGCGCCTACCACGCATGCATCCTCCCCGTTCCGATGGCAAACATCCTCAACGGCGGCGCACACTCAGACAACAAGGTCGACTTCCAGGAGTTCATGGTCATGCCTATCGGCGCTTCTTCAGAGCGCGAGGCTGTCAGAATGATCGCTGAGGTCTTCCACAACCTCAAGGCTGTCCTCAAGGCCAAGGGATACAACACCGGCGTCGGCGACGAGGGTGGTTTCGCTCCTGACCTTCAGTCCAACGAAGAGGCCCTCGAGGTCATCATGCAGGCTATCGAGAAAGCCGGCTACACCGCTGGCAGAGACGGTGACTTCATGATCGCTCTCGATCCGGCTTCCTCAGAGCTCTATGATGAGAAGACAGGTCTTTACGAGCTCAAGTGGACAACCCACGAGAAGCTTACTTCCGCTCAGATGGTCGACCTCTGGGAGTCCTGGGTCAACAAGTACCCCATCATCTCAATCGAGGATGGAATGGCTGAGGACGACTGGGAGGGCTGGAAGCTCCTCACCGACAGAATCGGCGACAGAGTCCAGCTTGTCGGCGACGACCTCTTCGTCACCAACCCGGCAAGACTCCAGATGGGTCTAGACAAGGGCGTTGCAAACGCAATCCTCATCAAGGTCAACCAGATCGGAACTCTCACAGAGACCTTCGAGGCAATCGACCTTGCAAAGAGAAACGGCTACGTTTCAATTGTATCCCACAGATCCGGTGAGACCGAGGACTGCACAATCGCAGATCTGGTCGTCGCTCTCGAGACCGGTGAGATCAAGACAGGTTCAATGAGCCGCTCCGACAGACTTGCAAAGTACAACCAGCTCCTCAGAATCGAGGAAGAGCTCGGCGATATCGCACAGTATGCCGGCCGCAAGGCTTTCAGAGTTCTGTAATCAGAACCCGCCTTTTACAGAAGGGGTCTCCGCACGGAGACCTCTTTTTTTTTAGGGAAAAGTTAGTACAGAATGACATCATGGGTTCATTCATACTAACAAGTTAGTACAGAAAGCATCTGCAGAGTCCTATGTACTAACTTTTGAAAAAAAGACCTCCGTGTTTCCACGGAGGCCGATTCAAACGTCAGAGCTATTACAGCTGGGGACCGGCCGCAACCAGAGCCTTTCCGGCTTCGTTGGTTGTGTACTTGACGAAGTTCTTGATGAACCTGCCGGCGAGGTCCTTTGCCTTTTCTTCCCACTGTGAAGGATCAGCATAGGTGTCTCTCGGATCGAGGATCTTCGGATCGACTCCGGGCAGTGATGTCGGGACTTCGAAGTTGAAGTACGGAATCATCTTGGTATCGGACTTGAGGATTGAACCGTCGAGGATTGCATCGATGATACCGCGGGTGTCCTTGATGGAGATTCTCTTGCCGCTTCCGTTCCAACCTGTGTTGACCAGGTAAGCCTTTGCGCCGCTCTGCTCCATTCTCTTGACCAGCTCCTCACCGTATTTGGTCGGGTGCAGCTCAAGGAAGGCCTGTCCGAAACAAGCGGAGAATGTCGGTGTGGGCTCGGTGATTCCGCGCTCTGTACCGGCAAGCTTTGCCGTGAAGCCGGAGAGGAAGTAGTACTTTGTCTGCTCCGGTGTGAGGATTGAAACAGGAGGAAGTACTCCGAAAGCATCGGCAGAAAGGAAGATTACATTCTTGGCTGCCGGAGCTGTAGAGACAGGACGTACGATGTTCTTGATGTGGTCGATCGGATAGGAAACACGGGTGTTCTCCGTGACAGACTTGTCTGCGAAGTCGATCTTGCCGTTCTTGTCGACCGTGACGTTCTCAAGAAGAGCATTGCGCTTGATTGCGTTGTAGATATCCGGCTCGGATTCCTTGTCGAGGTTGATGACCTTGGCGTAGCAGCCGCCCTCGAAGTTGAAGACACCGTTGTCGTCCCAACCGTGCTCGTCATCACCGATCAGAAGTCTCTTCGGATCTGTCGAGAGAGTGGTCTTTCCTGTTCCTGAGAGGCCGAAGAAGATAGCTGTGTTCTTGCCGTCCATGTCGGTGTTGGCGGAGCAGTGCATTGCTGCGATGCCCTGCAGCGGCAGGTAGTAGTTCATCATTGAGAACATACCCTTCTTCATCTCACCGCCGTACCATGTGTTCAGGATGACCTGCTCGCGGCTGGTGATGTTGAAGACAACTGCTGTCTCGGAGTTGAGACCCAGCTCCTTGTAATTGTCGACCTTTGCCTTGGATGCTGTGTAGACGATGAAGTCCGGCTTGAAGTTCTTCTCTTCCTCTGCGCTGGGCTTGATGAACATGTTGCGGACGAAATGTGCCTGCCATGCGACTTCCATGATGAAGCGGATAGCCATTCTTGTATCCGGGTTTGCACCGCAGAATGCATCGACAACGAAGAGTCTCTTGTTGGAGAGCTCGTCAATGGCAATCTTCTTGACTGCCTTCCAGGTCTCTTCTGATGCCGGGTGGTTGTCGTTCTTGTAACCCTCGGTTGTCCACCAGACTGTGTTCTTGGAGTTCTCGTCCATGACGATGAACTTGTCCTTCGGTGAGCGGCCGGTGTAGATTCCGGTCATGACGTTGACTGCATCCAGCTCTGTGAGCTGGCCCTTGTCGAATCCCTCGAGGTTCGGATTCATCTCTTCCTTGAAGAGCAGCTCGTACGACGGGTTGTAAACGATTTCCTTAGTGCCTGTGATGCCATAAGCTTTAAGATCGATTGCCATTTTTATCTCCTTATTACAGATTCCACTTAGCGGAAGCCTTTCTCGGGAACCCGATTGTCTTCCGATTGTAATATAATGGAAAAGCGGAAAAACTTCACTATTATATTAGTTATTTCTTCAAAAAACTTCAGAGAGACATATCTATTTGTTCACTGACGATTAATCTAGAGCTCCAGAATCTGCTTCCAGGACTCTGCGGGGACAAGAATTCCATCCCTGAAAGCTGCTTCGCGGTCCCTGAAGACACGCTCTCCGGGGCATCTGCTCGGAGATCCCTCCTTCACGGGCTGGGCATTGTGGACGCTGTCGAGGATTGAAGCCTCGATTTCCTCCAGCCTGCTCTCTCCCAGGGCTTCGGGAGCAATGGCGATGAAGATCTGGCAGAGGAAGGCTTCATCCGTACCGTCCTTCTGCATCTTGCGTTCGATTGAAGCGGTGTTCAGGCCGTCCGACAGTATCGCGGCACAGGCATCGAGCAGAATCGACATGCTTGAGCCCTTCCAGAAACCCATGGGAATAGACCTGCGGGTCTTCTCGATATCGCCGGGAACCCTTGTGAGGTTGCCCTCCTGGTCATAGCCGCCGTCTACGGGCAGAAGTTTTCCGGCCCTTCGCATGACCTCAAGCTTTCCGTTTGAGAACTGAGACATGGCACTGTCCAGCACCAGGTGCTTGCCGTCCTTGCCCGGAACAGCCATCACGAACGGGTTGTTTCCTATGTTGCTGACCTTGCTTCCCCAGCTGGGAAGATTGGCCCTGGTATTTGTCCAGCAGATGGCGACCTTGCCTTTATCGGCTGCAAGGTGGCCGTAATAGCCTCCGCGCATCCAGTGGTTGGCATTTCTGAGCGCGACCATCCCTATGCCGAATCTGTCTGCAAGCTCGCAGGCCTTCTCCATACAGAACGATGCCGAAAGGACTCCGCTTGTTCCGTTGCCGTCATAACGGGCGACAGCTCCGGTGCCGGAAACAAACACGGGCATCCTGCCGGGAACAACCAGACCGTTGTCGTAATGTGACAACAGGCGCCAGACGCGAAGTATGCTGTGTGAAATTACCCCGTCGGCTGCATTGAGTGCAAAGATTTCCGAAGTCTTTTTTGCCTCTTCCTGCAATGCCCCGTGCTTGATGAGCTTCTGATACAGCACATCCCTGAACTCGTCTATGGTGATCCTGATTTCCTCTGCCATGCCTTACCTGCCTTAGTCTGTTTCAAATGATAAAGTAAAACGCATATTGAAAAAAGAGGCAGAGACAGTTAAATTGTCACTGCAAAGGGCATCGAAGCATGAAAATACTCTGCGTATCCGACACGACCGAAAGCCTCGCCTTCTCTTCCCAAGTAAAGGAAATCTTCAATGGAACGGACCTGATCCTGTCCTGCGGGGACATGCCGGTACAGAGCCATGACTATCTTTCGACCATGCTCAAGCGAGATGTCTATTATGTCTACGGAAACCACAACCTGACTACATTCAGGCAGGATATGGACAAGGACGTCAAAAACTACAGGAAGCTTGAGAACGACTACAACAAGGCTTTCTACGGCTTTCTGCTGGACGGCAAGTGCATCAGGGACAAGCGGACAGGCCTTCTGATTGCAGGACTCGGCGGCTCCATGCGCTACAATGAGGGCGAAAGCCAATACACGGAAGCTCAGATGAGACGCCGCATACGCCGCCTCATACCATATCTGTTGTGGAACAAGCGCCGCTACGGGCGTTATCTGGATATTCTGGTCACCCATGCCCCACCTCTGGGAATCGGAGACGGAGAGGATCTCTGCCACAAGGGCTTTGAATGCTTTCTGAGCTTCATGGAGCGCTACAGACCCAAATACCTTGTTCACGGACACATCCATCTGGATGACCGCAATGCACAGCGGGTAACACAGTACAAGGGAACAAAGGTGGTGAACATATTCGGATGCTACCAGATCGATGATGAGAATCTGGGATGCATGGACACGGGAGAAGACAATGGCAGATAGAATGGCTACATCACATGACTTTGTCAAAGCTCACAGGCATGCTGTGTTCCAGAACATCTTCTCCACTTTCAGGTGGAGCAATCCCGACTTGCTGTCCTTCTATGAAGTCACCAAACTCATAAAGCCGGAATCAGAAGCCTACAAGGGCATGCAGACCATCCCGGTACGCAATATCATAGGCTCCGAAAACCGCTACCATGATTTCTCCTCGGCCTTCTATCCCAAGAACATCAGCCTTCAGAGAAGATGGGAGAGCGTGGATGCTGCAAACCTAGATGATGTGATACTTCCCCCGATATCAGTCTACAAGCTCGGTCAGTGGTACTTCGTGCGGGACGGAAACCATCGCGTCTCCGTCGCCCGTTCCAAGGGTATCGAGTTCATCGATGCCGAGGTCGTCGAGCTTACTTCCAAGATCCAGCTTGAAGAAGGGATTACCCTTAATGAGATAAAGCACCGCGTCGTCGCCTATGAACGACAGCGCTTCATCGAGCAGTTCAATCCCACATACCTTCCGATGGACAGAATAGTTTTTACCGCACCCGGCTCCTACCCCGAGATGGTCAATCATATCCTGGTGCATAAATACTTCATGAACCAGAATCAAAAAGAGGAACTGACCTTCGAGCAGGGAGCAATCGACTGGTATCAGAACGTCTACCTAAAGATTGCGGAGGCCATCGAGAATGAGCATCTGCTTGTGGAATTCCCGGGCCAGACCGAGGCCGACATGTATATGTGGCTGGTCAGAAAGTGGGACGAGATGAAGCGCCTGAACGAAAAGGCAACCGAAAACGATGCCGCAAAAGCTGCAAAAAAAGAAATAAAAACGCCTTTCTTAATCAGATGGGGCCGTTATCTGAAATCCCTCTTGTCCAGAAACTGACAGACCCGATCAATCGGAGCAGAGCTCGATAAGCTTTGAATGCAGAGCCTTGATCTCCGATACCAGCGGAGCATAATCCATCTGCGTGCGGTTACGCAGATACTCCGTCAGTTCCACGGCCTTGTTGTAAATCGGAGTAAGTGAGAGATTGCCCAAGGCACCCTTGAGCGCATGGGCGGCCTCGAATGCGCCTTCAAGGTCGTTGGAACCGATGCAGTCATACAGGCGGGAGAAGTTCTTGTCCTGGGGAATCATCTTCACCAGTTTGAGATAGAAAGCCTCGTTGTTCAGACAGCGCCCCATTCCCTCATCCGTATTGGCACCGAAAGCCTTCAATGTATCAATAGTCAGCATGCTCAATCCTCCTGCCTGCATTTCTGTTCAATGAATTTCCCGAACTCATCCGCGGGAACCGGTTTTGAGAAATAATAACCCTGAGCCACATCGCAGCCGAAGTTCTTGAGTATGTTGAACTGCTCTTCGAGTTCAACTCCTTCGGCAACAACGATTGCTCCGAGCTTCTTTGCCATTGCTATGATAAGCTCCACAAGATCACGCTTTCTGGAATCCTTCTCCAGGCCGCGGATGAAAGACATGTCAAGCTTTATCACATCTATAGGCATATCAGTGAGTCTGATAAGCGACGAATAGCCGGAACCGAAATCATCCATCTCGATTCTGAAGCCCTCGTCCTTCAAACGGCCGATGACATCCAGCATCTGCGTCATATCGCTTGAATAGGCGCTTTCGGTGATTTCCAGCAGATACTCACCGAAATCCAGCTTGAATCTGTCCACGATGGAACGGAACGTCTGCACCAGATGCGGGTCATAAAGATCTATTCTGGAAACATTGACGGAGATTGGAACGGAAATGCCATAACGCTCCTTCCACTCTGCCTCCTGTCTTGCAGCCTCTTCCCAAACATATCTGTCGAGCTTCTGGATCAGACCGTTCTGCTCAAGCAGCGGAATGAAGATTCCGGGACTTATCATGCCCCTTTCGGGATGAATCCATCTCACCAACGCTTCCGCGCTTCTGAGCTTCGGTTTGTCCTCGATCGAGAATTTGGGCTGATAGAAAACCAGGAACTGACGCTGCTCGAGAGCTTGTTCGAATTCCTTCAGAAGGCTTTCCTTCAGGCGGTTCTGCTCCTGAAGCTTCTCGTCGAAGAAGCCGATGGAGGACGGACCTCCGGCCTTCAGGGAACTGCATGCCACGGCAGCCTTCATGAACTGCCCCATTACATCCGAGGAGAAATCCTCGCTTCCGACATGCGGCAGGATGCCGAGCCGCAATGATAGTCTCACATCCGTATCAAGTGCAGAGAAACTGCGCTCGATTGTTTGAATCAGGCACTCGTAGCTTTCCTGATGTTCGCACAGCAAGTAGAAGGTGTTCTGATTGAAACGGCTTCCTATGCCATGGACATCAGCCAGATAACCGATGATCTCGTTGGCTGCAAGCTGCAGGGCCCTGTTGGCCTTTCCCTCGCCGTACAGATCCCCGAGAGTCTTTATGCGGTCGATATCCAGAACCAGAGCATCATAGTCCCTCTCGTGATGATGCTCCTCAAGCCGCAGTGCATATTCAAGGAAGTAACCGTTTGTGTACAGTCCGGTAAGCAGATCCTTCTCCGTAGCCTGGATGATGGACTTGTCCTCGGAAAGCTCTATTATCCTCTGGACCCTGGCAAGTATGGTTGCCGGCATTCCATAGGGCTTGGGCAAAAACTCCACCGCTCCGTAGCGAAGGCAATCCACCTCTGTTTTTGCGTCCCCTGAGGAAGAGAGAACTATGATGGGAATCTTCTCCAGCTCAGGATCCGTCTTTACAGTTTTGATAAGGTCGAAGCCGTTCATTTCCGGCATGATCAGGTCCGTGAGCAGAAGGGAAATCCTTCCTGCATTTTCCTTGAGGATCTTAAGGGCCTGAACACCGTTCTCCGCAGTCAGGACGTTGTATTCGATACTGAGAATTCCTCCCAGAAGCAGTAGATTGGTAATCTCATCCTCGGCAACAACTACCGTCCGGCGCATATCTTCCGCTTTGCTGTACATAGTGCCATTTTCTTTCATCGGGACCTGAATTACAATAACTTTCTCAGCAATCCCTGCGAAATCCGCAGCCTCTGCCATGATTCATCCCAATTGCGGAGCTCGGAAAAATGAAGAAAAACTTTTTTTCAGCCCCGAAATAATATACAAAGGTCCGAGATTGCGATATCGTCTCCCCAAGAGATTTATCATATGGAATACGACCAAATACTTAGGCTGCTGATCGGAACAAGGCTTGGAGAAAGGCTTTCTTCAATCCAGGAACTGTTCTCACAGCTGGAGACTGCCCAGAAGCGGTTTCAGGAAGTATTCTGCATTGGATGCACCGAAGGCTGCGGAAGTTGCTGCGAGCACTTCTACCCCAATATCACCAATCTGGAAGCCGAATACATGGCCCTGGGACTGATGTTCGAAGGCCGTGACCAGCAGATCCTGGATATGATCCACAACACGGATAAGGAGCCCTCCTCCTGCCCGCTCTATAGAAAAGACACTTCCTACCACTGCTCATGCTATGCCATCAGGCCTCTTGTCTGCAGGCTGTTCGGGATGGCGGTCTCCAAGGACAAGGAAGGACGCCCTGCCTTCCGGAACTGTCGCTGGAACGAAAGGAAGATAGAAATCTCCAAGGAAGATCTGGAACTCAACAGAAAGGTTCTTGTAACTATGAGCGATTTCGGCATGGAGCTTGAATATCTCCAGCCCGAAGACCCCAAAACCTATCCGCTTCTTGAAGTCCTGGAACGTGCGATCTACAAGATAAGGTTCCTGATTCACATGGAATCCGACCCAGAGCCCGAACCCAATGCCAGCTGAGATTGTAAGGTCGTTCAGATACCAAGCGGACGTCGGCTCCGTGAACACCATCACATCAGCCTTCATGCATAACATCTTTCAGAAAGCTTTCCAGCCTTTCGGTCCGTGTTTCGGTTTCATCCAGACCGGTATCTCCTAGGACAATCATCTTGTTCCTGCCATGATAGTCGCTTCCGGCAGTGACATAGAGATCATAGCGATCGGCATAGCCAAGAATCTCATCTCTGAGCTGGGGAGTGAAGCCCGAATAGAACGCTTCCAGACCCCTGAGCCCGAAGCCCATCAGCCTACGGATTCTCTGCTCCATCTCCTCACCCATGAGCAGCTGGTCCCCGTCACCATAGGAAGGATGGGCCAGAACGGGGACTCCGCCTCCGGCAATAATGGCCTCGATTGCCTGCTCCGGGCGTATATAGGAGGTAAGAACCGGCAAATGATTCAGGATTTCATAAAAGGCCTGCTCCTTGCTTTGGGCAAACCCGTAACGGACCATCAGCTTGGCGATGTGCGGCTTTCCGGGATTATCAAGAGAAAACAGTTCCTCACGCGCCTGGACTGGGAAGCTGATTCCAAGTTCAGACTCCATATAGTCCAATCTTGCCTCAAGCTTCTGCATGCGCAGATTGTGGGAAGACTCGATGAACCCTGGCATTGCACCGGTCCTGACATTGTACCCGTATCCGAGGATATGATACTTGCCCAGCTCATCCCTGCAGGAGAACTCCGCTCCCGGAATGAACGCGGGATCCCCTTCCTGAAGGAGACCGATAATCGCCATGCACCCCTTTATTGCATCGTGGTCGGTCAGGGAGAATATCCCGATGCCGGCTTCCCTGACCTTTGCGAGAAGCTCTGCAGGACTGTCCGTACCGTCCGAGACAAGGCTGTGCATGTGCAGATCGATTTTCATAGGTTCTTCTTCAAAGTGAGGATGTTCTCTCCGTCCTTGTATTCATATGTGACATCGTCCATCATCTTCTTGGTCATATAGATTCCCAGTCCGCCTATGGGTCTGTCTGAAGCCTCTGCGTGCACATCGGGATCGACTTTTGCCAGAGGATTATACGGGACGCCGTGGTCGATGAAGGTTATGGAAACGGAAGACGGATTGTCAGACAGCTCCACACGAACCTTTGCCTTGCCTGACAACGGGGCATATGCATAGCTGGCGATGTTCACGAAGATTTCCTCGACAGCCACTTCAATCTGCATGCAGACCTTCATCGGGCAGTCCGCGCGCTCCAGTTTCTCTGAAATGAACTGCTGGACATCGGCGAGCCTCTCCGTAGAGGCATCTGTCTCAAACTCATCAAGGCTGAAGGTAAGGTTATCGGTATTATCGATGAGGCTGATGAGTTTCTGTTTCCAGAACGAGATTTCGGCCTTCCCTTCCGGAGTTTCCAGACCGCCTCGGCGGATATGGCGGCGAATCAGGCGCGTATAACCTATGATGCGGGCCTTGTCCTCGACTTCCCGGACCTTGGCCTCGCATGTCGTATTCAGATAGGCCTTCAGAACCCTGTGCCAGAACTCAGTGCTGGTTTCGTAGTCAAATCCCATGAAGTGCAGAACATGCACGTGGTCATATTCGGAGAATCCTATGAATGCATTGAACATCGAGGCGAGCTCGAAAACAGGATTTCCTACGGCCAGCGTGTCCATGTCAATGATAAGGACTTCATCGCCCTGGAGAACGACATTCTTCGTGTGGTAGTCGCCATGAATCATGTGATTGTCTTTGGGTACGGCTTGTACGAGATCCATCAGTTTCATCCATTCCCTGTTAGGCAGATAATCCTGCAGGAACTGAACCCAGGAAATCGCAGTCTCCTTCATGTCCGGAAGCTTCCCTTCCGGAACCTCCGTATCATGTACCTTCCGAAGAAGTTTGACGAACTCATCGACACACCAGTCCATCTTCTCCGGCTCGGATGCAAGAATCTGGGAGAACGATCTGGCATTGAGCAGCTCGAAGACTGAACCGTAACTATCGCCTACTTTGACGACATCATATGAAATTGCAGTCGGAAGACCCAGAATCAGGGCAAGTTTTGCAACTTCTCGCTCATGCTTGATGTCTTCAAGAGCATCCGGATTCTTATAGACCTTTACGACATTGTCCTGGTCTATGCGGTAGATTCTTCCGTTGGCGCCGCGGCCGATTTCCTCACAGCCTTCGATCGAGACTTCCCTGTAAGCTCTCTGGACATCCATCATCTCGGTGAACCCTGTCATATCGAAGATGTCATAGACCTCCTGGCTGACATTGACGATGCTTATGTCGGGATATGTCTTGCGGATTCTGAGAAGGACACGCAGTCCTGCCGAGGAAATGTACTCAAGATCCTTGGCATCGAACTCAATGGCAGTCGAGTTCTTGCCTGCAAGGGTTGCAAGAAGATCTGTCTCAAGCTGAGGAGCATTGTTGGAATCAATCCTACCGGAAAGCCTGATCTTCTCTTTTTCACTCATTTTCTATTCCCCCTTTCAACCTTTATACTGCATGCAGAGCATGGTAAGGTCGTCGAACTGTTGTGCGTCTTTAACGAAAGCGTCGACGGCACTTCTGACATTCCCGAGTACTTTCTCAGGACCTGCATCAAGTTCAAGATTCAATGCAGAAAGCATCCTGTCCACACCGAACATATTGTTGTCCCCATCCGTTGCCTCGGGAACGCCGTCGGTATAGACGAATATCTTGTCGCCCGGTGAGAGCTGTATTTCATAATCCGTATATCTGACACCATCCATGCCTCCGACAACAATGCCGTGCTTGTCCTTGAAGAGCTCGAAGTTTCCTCCGGCATGCATTACCGCCGGGTATTCGTGACCGGCATTGGAAGCGATGAGCTTTCCTGTGGAGAGCTCCAGGATTCCCAGCCATATGGTAACGAACATATCTAGCTTGTTGCTTTCGCAGATCTTGTCGTTCACGAATTCCAGAATCTGGGCAGGATTTCCTCCGGTCTGGGTTCTTACGCTTGTAAGAATGTTGGAAACCATCATGAACAATGCAGCCGGGACTCCCTTGCCGGAGACGTCCCCTATAACCATTGCCAGATGATCATTATCGACCAGGAAGAAGTTGTAGAAATCCCCTCCGACTTCCTTGGCAGGATCCATGCTGGCAAAGATATCGAAATCGGTTCTGTCAGGGAACGCCGGGAATGTATTCGGGATGGAACCTGTCTGGATGTCACTGGCAAGGGCCAGCTCCGTACCTATCCTCTCTTTCTCGGCGGTGATGACAGTCAGATTCTCCATGTAGTTCTCCATGTCCGTTTCCATGGTGTCTATCGATTTTGCCAGATTCGCCAGCTCCTCGAAACTGCTGATATCGCCCAGTTCCTCACCCTTCTTGTTCTCCTGTGCAAAACGGGTGGCCTCAAAGGAGACCTTTCTGATGGGACCGATGAGCTGCTTCTTCATGAAGAAGACAGCAAAGGCGGATGCAAGAAACACCAGTACAATCGTGCTTATGACAATTGTGATGAGATAAGGAATCCTGGCCTTGTAGATTTCATTAATTGGCCTCTGGATGCAGAGCAGACCTGCAACATCATCATTGGAATCCATGATCGGAACCAGTGTGGTTATGTGCCAGTTGTTTCCGTCCTTGGTATTGATCCTGTAGATTGTCCCGTAGGGTGCCTGCTTGTTGTAGAGTTTGATATACTCCTGCCTGTAATCCTCATTGGTCGTCTGTCTGCGGTGACCGAGCTCCCATGGTACATAGGAAGTGTTGTCAACCTCGTTGTTAACGCAATTGAAGATGGAGAAGAAATAGTCGAAACCATTCTGCTCCACCATGATTACGTATACGATGGAAACAGCCATCCTCTTGCAGTAATTCTCGAGGTATCGTTTTGTCCTCTGATACTCCTCCATCTCCAACCCCGTCAGATAATCGAAGAGATGGTCGCCGTTTACAAGCGAGGTTGCGGTATCCGCCATATGGTATGTGGTAGTCGAGTACTCCTTCTTGAAGGAATTCGTGAAGCTGACAAAGCCGATGGCTCCCACAACGAAGGCAAATAGAGTGATGACCAATACGATGCCTCCGATGATGTTGAAGGCCATATTGGAGCGGAGTTTCCTGCCGATGCTCATTGTTTACTCTATGGTCAGTATGTCACTGAAACCGGTGACTTCGAAGATTTCCTTTACGGTTTCATTCAGGTTGCAGACCTTCATCTCGCCCTTTCCCGTCATGAGTTTCTGTGCTGCGAGAATCACGCGCAATCCTGCAGAGGAAATGTATTCGAGGTTTCCGAAATCGAAAGTCAGGCTCTTAACGCCTTCAATGGACTCCTGCAGAGATTTCTCCAGCTCTGGAGCCGTTATGGTATCAAGTCTTCCTTCAAGGCAGAAAACGGCTTTCCCGTTATCAATGTTTTTATTTATGCTGAGCATAATCTCCCCTTACTTGTTATATCTCACACCCTCACCGTAGATGGTGGTCCAGTCATTCTTCATCGAGATCGGCACCCAGCCGCTGGATGCACAAAGGTCATACATGTCGTTGGCTTTCTGGAGATTGCCGTGCTCGCGCTCGGTATCATCACAGCAGAGCATGAACGCAAGGCTGCGGTACGGATTGTTGGTAATCACGTAATTGGCCATTGCCGCATCTCCGGTGCTGTTGCCGAAGGACAGGACCGGCTGCTGTCCGATTTCCTGAACAATCACGGAAACCTTGTTCATCTTCAGGGTCTTGATGATGAATTCACCGGCAGTGATGACCTCGTCGTCACTCTGGAACGTGTACTTGAGTCCGTCCTCGTCTCCCTGATGTGTTGCCATCGTTCTCTCATCTGAACCGATGATCTGGCGCGGAGGCAGCTCCAGCGGGGAATTGTTGATAGCGCCCCTGACGATGAATCTGTCCGTTCCGCTGACTACATAGACCAGAAAGTCATTGGCCTTGAGGTACTCGATGATCTCGAGCATGGGCTGATAGAATCCGTCACCGCGGTTCATGCCTGTGTAATGAGGCATCGGAAGCTTCTTGAATTCCTGGATGTAGGCATCGAACTGCTCCGGCGTAAAACCCTTGAATGCAGTTGATACGGCAACGCCATGGTCGATATCCAGGCCTCCTACGGGAGATGATTCCTGGCTGAGAGTCACGATCTTGTTGGCTACTTCCTTCTCGAAATCGCTTGCGCGGTCCTTGTACTGGGGATCCTCCAGGACGCGGTAGGCAAGAAGCAGATGGTCAAAGTAATCAAGATCGGTTTCGCAGAACAGGGTTCCGTCGAAATCGAATACCGCAATGCGGTTCTCCACAGGGATATAATCCGGTCCGCCCTCTTGGGTAATGGCCTTCATGAAATCCACCAGCTGGTTTCGTGCATACGAATCATCGTACCAGGACTTCAGCGTGGACTCATCGGCCTTGGCAACCTTTGCGGCATAAGCCTTGTAATCCTCGGAAAAACCGTTTGCAAAGGCAAATCCCAATGCAAGAACCAGAACCAAAACGACAAGCAGCCTTTTTTTCATGATGACCTTCCTGATAAGACAATAATGATATCGGGTTTAATATTATTATGAAGGCTTGATTTCAATCAACTTTTTTCAAGAGAAAACATGAAAACAGTTCCGATGCGTTTTGTTGTCCCGGGTCATACGACCAAGTGCCCGGCATCGTTGAACCGCTCCAAGGCAGGAAGAGTGCAGTTTCCCTTGCCCTTCTCCAGCCTGAGAATGGAGATGCTCGTGAACTCCATATGGAAGAATGCACACACATGGGCAAAGGAGAGATTGAGCATGTGGCTCATGGCAACAGAAGATGAACCGCCATGGCTGAATATTGCCACAGTCCGATGCTCCTGCTCTTCAACAGTATGGCAATAATAATAGCCTTCTCTGATATAACCATAACCTGCAAGCCACTGGTCGAAGTTTTTTTCAACGTAATCAACGGAATTCAGGATGCTGTTTGTTTTGAAATAAGAGAGTTCTCTCCAGTCAGGCCTGCTTGGATCCAGCCCGAGTCTGGCCATCTCGTCCATGATATCCCACGGATTTCCTTCGGCAAAAAGCGGCTGTCCGTCAGTACTGTTCCAGTCCACTTCATGCATGAACTCCATGGTATTCAGGGGCTTGTTCAGTATTTCGGCTACAGGAGCTGCCGTCTCACGGGCCCTGCCCATGGGAGAAACCCACAGTTCATCGATCTTCGCGTTCTTGAGTCTTTGAGCCAGAAGCTGTGCCTGGGTCTTGCCCCTTTCGGTCAGACAGTCAAGCTCGTAATTGGGTTCGCCGTGCCTTATAAACAGAAGCCTCATCTTTCAATCCCTATGAAGATGATACATTTGTTGGACATATATTTCAAGTTTAACGTTAAAGTTACACAAGCCGATTACCGAGTGTATTTCTCAGACAGGCGGATGCCTCCAGTAATTGATGCGCAGCACAGCCAAAGCATCCTCCAGGGTTGGTTTTTCAAACACATCCTCCACTGTTTTCAGAATCTCCTGACTGTCTCCGGCATCCTCGATATGCAATGCTTTCAACAGGAAGTCGGCTTCTTCCCGTGTCATACGGATTCTTTCTTGCTGTGACTCCAGCACCTGTTCTTCCGCATTCCGAACCCCCTGTTTCTTAAGCTCCTTTACGACGGGCCAAAGAAACGCACTCATCGTAAGCAACGGCAGACCGACGGCACCCTCGTCGAATATCCAGTCAACTGCAAATGCAGTTCGCTTTGCGTATTCCCGATAGGTCGGAGAATCGACAAGTGAGCCGAGAAGAGGGAAAAATGCGCCGAACAATCCGTATTCAAGCAGAAGGCATGTTCCTGTATACGTATAACCGGCAGAGAAGAAACCCGGCAAGTTGGATTTCATGGCACCTGGCAATACCTTTGCAACCAATTCGTTTCCATTTGTCCGAATCATGTCATCCAGATCTTCTGCCAGTTCAAATCCGAACCGCGCCTTGAACCGGAGGGCCCTGAGAACAGTCCTCGGATCGTTACGAATGGCTACCTGCGGTGTCATCGGTGTGGAAACAATGCCTTCCCTCAGATCATACAATCCGCCGAACCAATCGATCAAATCTCCTGTATCCGTATCAAGGTAAAGGGTGTTGAGTTTAAAATCACGCTGATATGCATCAAACAGAAGGTTTTTGCTGTACAGTTGTGTTACATCGAATTCCGGCACATGGGTTTCCCCGTGAAATGCTGCGGGTATGTTCACCATCGGACAGACATCTACGACCTCATCCCCGAAATCGATATATCCGAATTCATGTCCACTTGGAATCCTGTGGAAGTCAATGTTGCTGAAAAGCCTCCGCAAGTCTTCATTCGATGCATCCGTGACAAAATCAAAATCGCTGACCGTATCATGCAGAACAAGATCTCTGGGTGTACCTCCGCACAGATAGGAGCGGAATCCGTTTCTACAGAGCGTGTCAGCCACATATCTGTCATGTTCCGACATGATGCTCAGGTCAATCCCGTGTAGTTCCCTGGGAATGATCAATTCTTCATACCCGTTCCGACAGACGACGTCGTGGTGTGCATCAATCAGTCGGTTGACAACAGGATCATCGAACATGGGACCGCAGGCCTTGCGCTTCGGCAGATAGGAAGTCGGCATCGGAGACTTGTAAAAGAGCAGATTGCTTAGCTTCATTGGTTTTTCCTTTCTATCGTAAACACGATGTTGTTGCTGTTGAAGGCATTGAAATACCGGATGTCCTTTGCCAAGGCCGTTATGATCCTAAGACCCAGGCCCTTTTCGCCGACACCCGAACCATGTGCTTCATACCATGCAACGGGATTGAAATACCTGCACAAATCACGGATGGTAAGGGTGATGGTCTCTTTCTCAACCATAATCCTGTAATCTATCCCGTAATCGCCTTTTCTCGTTCGTTTGCCGTGCTCAATAACATTCCCAGCCAACTCCTCCAGCGCCAGGGCCATGTGCTTCGCCACACGCAGATCCGTACCATGCTGCAGGCAGAAGGTCTCTACCCTGCCGCATTCTTTCATGACATCGTTTGTAGTCTCGATATGAGCATAGAGGTTGTCTTCTGCGGCCCCCCCGAAGTCCTTGTCAAGAAGCAGAAAATCATCCGGCCGTTTCAGTATCTTCTTCCTGTAAATGCAAACGGAAATCAGAATGACCAGTATCATCAGGAATTTGCTGAGGGCAAGCGATGCCAGGACGCCCTTGCTCCCGAATCTTGCACCAAGTACATATGCAGAACAGACAGGGACGAAAAACCGCTCGAAGAAAACCAGAACATTGACCAGCTTCTTCTTTCCTATGCCCTGAAGGTAATCCATGTAGACAGTTGCAAGGGCATCGAAAACCAGTCCTATTGCCATACAGCTTATTCCGAATACGGCAAGTTCCACTACCCCGGCATCAGAAGTGTAGATTCCGACAATCAGATGACCTGACAGGAATACTGCTGCACCGACTGCAATAGATATCATCAATGTTGACCTGATGGCAGAACAAAACAGCCTTTTCAGACCCGACCGGTCATTTGCTCCGTAATGCAGGGAACTAAGGCTCGACATCGCCCTTCCCAAGCCAAGGCTGAAACAGAACATCAGGTTGCTGACATCGCCCTGAATGCCTTTGGCAACCACTCCGGCTGCCGTCAGGGCAACTGCAAGATTGAGCCTTGAAATATATAGATTCCGAAGCGTAGTAGCCAGCCTGGTAACCAAGGCCGGAGCGCCCGTGGAAAATATCTCGAGGGTAGTCTTGAGTGAGGGCCTTTTGAGGTGCAGATGGAAATAGGCGTTTTTCCTGAAAAAATGCGATACCAGAACAAGAGCCTGAGCATAATAGGAGATGGTAGTGGCCATGCCCATACCGAAAGTCCCGCACTCAAAGACAAATACATTCAGAAGGTCTCCCACGATGTCGATAACGCACAGGACGATAGCCGAAATCGTAAAGAGAGCCTTGTTGTTATCCATTATTACGACCTGACCCATGACCTGAATCAGCATCAGAGCCGGAATCGTAAGCATGTAACCCTTGAGATAGTCCATCATTGGCTGATAGAGATCAGGGTGTTTCTCTATGGATACGCCGCATATATTCAGCAGGATATCTGGCAGGAATACGCAGAAGAGTACCATAACGGCAGAGAAGACAAAGGCAATCTCCATCGACAGGGAAAAGACCGAATTTGCATCTTGCTTATTCCCCTTTCCGACCAGCTTTGAGCATACAACCTGATTTCCTACAGACAGGAAGCCCGCAAACATCAGAACGATACTGACAAACGGTTGGAGGAGAGAGACAGCGGAATAGGCGTCATTGCCCAGCATGCGGCTTGTGATTATTCCGTCGATTATGATTGCAGCCAATCCGATGACCTGCGTCAGGATCATGACGACTGACGAAGATACGAACATGAGACCAATCATGTTTTTCGGTTTATCTTTCAATGTTTCGCTCCTCCCGAAAGACAAGCCATCTCCACCGCCTGAGCTTGGGTCATTCCCGCTATTTTTACTTCCTGCTGTTTCATCCGTCGACACCCATTGTATTATATCACAGTTAACGAATAAACAGATGAATTAGGATTACCTTGTGGCATTTTGCTGTCAGGTTTTACCCACGCAAAAGAACCACCGTCTCGACATGGTTATCAGTGGTTTGTCCTTTACCGGTTTTCTCTTTCTAAGAAATCAAAAACAACATGTCTGATGGGAGGAGAAATCTCCGACAAATCTATTTCGTCTTTGGAGAAAAACCTTAGCTCCTCCATCTCACCATCTGTCGCATTCAT
>JAFUXI010000012.1 GCA_017470995.1 Spirochaetales bacterium | reverse complement strand
CGCATTTTCCGGATCAATATTGTCACATAAGGCCATCACAAGGTTCTTGTATTCCTTTTCCCAACCTTCGAAGAAGACCATCGGATGAATGTGGAAACCAACCGGATGGCCGGCGTCTGCGCAAGCTCTGGCTGCCTTGATTCTTGCCTCCGGAGTGGCTGCCAGATGCTCCTCTTTTGCCGCCGGAGTCTCTGCATTCAGCGACCAGGTCGAGACGATGTTGCACGGTAGGTCCATGGAAATCCAGTCCGTGCGGGCGCTCTTTGTCTTGAGCTCCACTATCACGTCGGGGTGCTTTTCCGCAAAAGCCTTAAGGGCTGTCAGGGTGCCGTAGTCATCGCCCAGAAGCAGGGAATCCGAGCTCTGGCCGGTTCCGATGTGCCAGGTCCCTTCTTCGAGGACCATGTTGTCCAGATGCTGCTTTAAATCGGATAGGACGCGGATTTCATTCTGCGAATAGAAACTCTGTATGGAGCAGTAGGCGCAGGCGAAGGCGCACTGCTGGACGGCATCCAGGGTCTTGAGGTTACAGCATCTTGTCTGTTCGCCGTCGCGGGGGCAAGGGCATCGGCCCATGATCCTGTCGGGAGAGAGGAAGTCGGTGTTGATATCGGGCTTGCGGCCCCGGAAGTCGTAATCGGGGTTGAATGTGCTGTAGTCTACGGGGCTTCTTCGGAGTTCCGAGAGGTGTGCCATGACTCGGGTGAAGATCCTGCGGACCTCGTTCTTGGAGGACCTGTCGTATTCTTCCGGCCAGATTGTCCGGATATCGCCGTCGCGCCCCGGAAGATTCCAGAGTGCAAGGTCCATGGCCTCCTCACGGAGCATGCGGCGCTGCTGGAAGGAGAGGAAGGGGATGTCCTGTATGAAGGTGTCGATGTCACGGCTCATGCTGAAATCTTAATGGACTACTTTTTTTCCTTCAAGTGCTGTAGAATTCCCATTGTAGGGCATCATGTTGGACAAGAACGCATTCGAAGTCGGCCTGAGCTATCAGGTGGACAAGCAGGTAACGGAACAGGAACTCAAGGCAAGGCGCGAGAACTTCGAGAAAGCGAAGGCCAAGGCGCATGCCCTTCCGCTGAATCCCGGATGCTATCTTATGAAGGATGAAAGCGGTACGGTCATCTACGTCGGCAAGGCCAAGAGCCTCAGAAAGCGCGTCAGTCAGTATTTCCTGCCCAACCGCGACCGCAAGACGCAGGCTCTGGTGGAGAAGATCCGCGACATAGATCATGTGATAACCGGAAACGACTACGAGGCCCTGATTCTGGAAAACAACCTCATCAAGAAGTACAATCCGCACTACAACATCCTTCTTAAGGACGGCAAGAGCTACCCGATGATCCGCATCACGAAGGAGGACTTTCCGAAGGTCTTTTCCACACGGCGCATCATGAAGGACGGCTCGGAGTATTTCGGACCGTTCCCCGAGGCCCAGAAGGTCAACCAGTACATGGATCTCATCGACAGGCTGTTCTCGCTCAGAAAGTGCTCCACGCCGCTGAGAAAACGCAACCAGCCCTGCCTCTACTACCACATAGGACGATGCTCCGCACCCTGCTGCGGCAAGGTGACCAAGGAGGAATACGGAAAGAGCATAGACCGCATCCGCGGCTTTCTTTCCGGTAAGAACGATGATCTGGAGCGCCAGCTCCGCGAGGAGATGACGGTTGCGGCCAAGGAAATGGAGTACGAGGTCGCCGCAAAGAAACGCGACCTGCTTCAGGCGGTACAGAGCATATCCAAGGCCCAGATGGTTGAGGATCACTCGAATACCGAGAGTCGCGACTATGCCGCAATAGAGATGCGAAGTCCGCTCTGCACCGTTGCTCTGATGCAGTTCAGGGACGGAAAGCTCATAGGACGTGCCCTATACCGCGCCCAGACCTTCGGGGATGAGAGCGAGACGCTTCTGAACTTCCTGACCCAGTACTACGAGGACGGCCGACAGATTCCGACTGAGATCTATGTGTCCCATGAGATCGATCTGGATCTGATTTCCCGTTATTTCAACGAGTTCCTGAAAGTCTCCGTCAAGGTTTCCGTTCCCAAGGAGGGAAGGGACTTCCGCATCCTGCGCATGGCCGCGGAAAACGCCTCGCGCGATGTCGAGAAGAGACTGCGAAGCAAGGACAACAGTCAGGCGCTGGAAGTCCTGCGGGATATCTGCTCCCTGGAAGAACCGCCTGAACTGATCGAGGGCTTCGATATCGCCCAGCTGAACGGAAAGTACACCGTTGCAAGTTTGATTTCATTTGTAAACGGTAACCCGAATCCTGCAGGTTACCGCAGATTCAACATCAAATCGCTGAATGGGGCCATCGATGACTTCGGCGCCATGCGCGAAGCCGTATACCGCAGATACAGTCGTGTAATCAACGAAAACCTTCAGAAACCCGGATTGGTTCTGATAGACGGAGGCAAGGGACAGGTGAATATAGCCAGAGAAGTCCTTGATGATCTCGGCCTGGCTGATGTGCCTGTAGTGGGCCTTGCCAAGCGCTATGAAACCATAGTCTTCGATGATGACAGGCCGGACCTCAGACTGGATCACTCCAACGAGGGGCTGCGTGTCCTGATTGCCGTCAGAGATGAGTGTCACCGCTTCGCAACCGGGGCAAACCAGGCGATGCGCAGCAAGGAGGCCAGTTTCCACCTTCTTCAGAGCATTCCGGGAATAGGCAAGGCGTCCAGCGAGAAGATCCTTGCCGCCTTCACAACCCTGGATGACGTAATCCAGTGCTCAGCCGAGGAAATCTCCAAGAGGGCGGGCATTTCCCTGAAAGCTGCGGAGAACCTCCTGAAGCGGCTGAAGGTCTGAGGGTTTTTCAGTCTACTGATCAATAACTCAAGCTGTTAATTCTTTCATTCAGAACTTTTAGTCTTGCGATAAGTTCTTCAAACGGCAGCGAATCACCGAAAATCATTGACTCCTGCATGGCCGTGTAGTCCTTCTTCCATGCACCAATGACATTCTCGGGAGGAATGATATCAATTGATTCCGGCATCAATGTGTTATAATCAAAACCCTTCAATCCGATAAATCTGCGTCTGTGCTCAACAATGGACATGTAGAGTTCCTTGTCATTGATTGCTTGCCCGATTTCGGTATCCATCATCTTCTCGAGATCATAGAGATGCCTGCTCATCCTGTCCGTTCTGATGCTTCCATCCCTTGCTCAATGAGGTTCCGCCTTTGAATACGATGTTCTTGGAGTATTCAGACAAAAACAGGGCCTTGAGAACCTGAGTTACCCACCAGTCTTTTTCAACTGCTTCAGCTCTGATATGCATTGATGCTCCGACATAAGCAAAAATGTCTTTCCTCTCTTGCTTTGTGAAATCAGTAAGCACCGTTTCCTCCCACTCGAAGCTTCTTGCTAATCCACTCAGGTGCAAGCCTCAAATCTGATACATACTCCTTCCTGTCGACCTGAGAGCAAAGGTTTCTGATAAGATCAATCTGCTCATCGGTAATTCTGTTTTCTCCGATTTCTCTCATAGCCGAAACTGCAATCTGCATAACGGCGTTACGATAGGCAAAGTTTTTAGCTGCAACAGCTTTAAATCTGATTGACCTGCCATCATACAGTTTTATGACTCTTGCCGCACCATCCGTTCCGTACACTGCAACAGTAGGAACTTGGGTGGACAGGCCAGCTTTGTAAAGAGAATAACTCCCGACGGGAATGATTCTTGCTCTCTCAGATCTGGATATGGCTGTTGCCACATCGTCTATATCGGGAGGAATAATTGCCCTAAGCACATCTGAATATCTGGGAATGAAGAAGACACCTGGGGCGAGTCTAGTTATCAAACCTTCACCCACCATACGTGAAAGATACACCCTCAGCACTGCTTTGTCTGCGAGTCCGAGATCGTCAGACAGGAATACCGAACCTTTCTTCCGTGATTTGATTTCAGAGGCGAGTTTCTGGTAAACGGAGTCTTTATCCACCTTCTTCATATGTTACGATTTTATCATATTTTCGTAACATGTCAATGATATGTGAAGGTTTTATGATGTTAACCAGTGCTCCTCCTGGTTTTAATCAGACACTTTTTTGCCTCTTGTCAAAGACAAAATCACTGTGCAATAATTGAAATAAATCTTGCATCCGCTTTCATACAAAGATGATTCTTACGGAACAGGGGGGAAGAATATGGCGCAGGATTCGACGATTTATGATATAGCAGAAAAAGCCGGAGTATCGGCCTCGACGGTCTCTAGAGTCATCAACAATTATCCATATGTCAACAAGGAGACACGTGCAAAGGTCCTCAGGGTGATAGCCGAGAGCAACTACATCCAGAACGACTCTGCCCGCAGCCTTGCAACCCAGAGCACCAAGATGGCCGGAATCCTCATCGCCGATGTCAGGACCACCCACCATACCGAAGGTGTCTATTATGTGGAGCACGAGTTCTCCAAGAACGGCTATTCATGCCTTATATATAATACCGGAACGGATTCCGAGCAGCAGGCCAAGTACATCCAGATCCTCAGCCAGAAGAAGGTCGAGGCCGTGGTTCTGATGGGATCGGTCTTCCAGAATGTCACCGTCCAGAATGCTATCATGATCTGCATGCCGGACACCCCTGTGGCCATCTGCAACGGATATCTTGACGGACCAAATATTTACGGCGTGACTTCCGATGAGCGCGGCGGGGTGATGAATGCGGTAAAGCTTCTGGCCGACAAGGGCCGCAGGAACATAGCGTTTCTGACCAACAAGCTCACTCCCAGCAACCAGAACAAGGTAGACGGATTCAACGACGGTCTGAAGCTCTACGTCAAGGGTGGGAAGGAGGAAGTGGTGGAAATCCAGTCCGGAGAGGTCTCCGACTACGAGGAAGCCACCCGCCGGCTCATACAGACCAGACCAGAGACCGATGCCATAATATTCTCGGAGGACTATGTTGCCATTGCAGGCCTGCATGCCCTGTACGAGATGGGCATCTCCGTCCCGGATCAGGTGGCTGTGGTTGGCATGAACAATTCTCGCTATGCCCAGATCAGCAACCCCGCGCTGACCAGCATAGACAACATGCTCTACGACACTAGCCTCATTGCCGTGCGCAACCTGCTGGAAGTCCTCAAGGGCGAGCGTGTGAATCACCGCATGAGCATAGGCACGAATATAGTAGAGAGAAGCTCAACGTAATTCAGCTTTATTTCAGGATATCCCGATAGTTCGGAGACAGTTCATAGGATGTGCTTCTGCCACCCGCTTCAGAGCGGATGAGTAAGCCCGTCTGAACGAGTTCCGTCAGGTCCCTGGTTGCAGTTGCAATCTGGCATTTTTCGATTTTCATCCATTTTTTGTTTGTAAGACTGCCGAAGAAGGTTCCTGAAACCAACCTGTAGATCATATCCCTTTGGCGGGCATTGAGAGATTTTGCCATTTCGGAGTTCATCAGCATTGTTGTCTCCACGGTCTTTGCAAATCTGTCCGATGCCTTGTCCAAGGCAATGCAGGCCGCCTCAATGAACCAGGCTATCCATTCCGTTATATCCATTGATCTATTCTGGTTCTGCAGAGTCTTGAGCCTCCAGTAATACATGCTCCTGTTTTCATCTATCACCTTGGAGATGCTTATATAGTGTAGTCTCCTGTCGTCCCCGAAGCGTGAGAGAATGAAGTCGGATAAGGCTCTGGATATTCTTCCGTTTCCGTTTCCGAAAGGATGGATGGTTACGAACCAGAAGGAAGCTATTGCGCTTTTCACGATAGGAGTGCAACTGTCAGTCTCGATCCATTTGAGTAGGGAAGATACTTCTTCTTCAATCCTTTCAGCGGGAACACCTTCGAACTCAATGTTTTCGTTGCCCTGTCTTCCGGAAACAACAAACACCGGTCTATTCCTGAAGGCTCCGGTTTCCATTGGTTTTCCGAAGATGCTTTCGCTTTTCATCAGAAGGGAGTGCCATCCGAGCAGGCGCTCCACAGTCATCGGATCCTGTGTGTTTGTGACAGCATCGACGGTGACCTTCGATACTGCTTCAGCAATCTCGTCGGCTTTTCCTTCATATGTGGATTCCTTCCCGAGCTGCCTGGAAATCGAATCAACTACCGAATCAGCATGTAGCTCAATGCCCTCAATCCTGCTGCTGTACAATGTCTCGCTTGCCAAGGCTTCTGTGCTTATCTGTTTCTGTGTATCTGAATCCAAGGAGGAATAAAGCCTATTCATGACAGAATGCTTTGCCGCGAAGATTCTGCACTTTTCCTCTATTATATCCTGTCTGTAACTGAACTCGGGCCATGTCTTGCAACTCCAAATGTACATCAGAACCTCCTTGATGATTAGAATAGCGATAACTTTTGCCTTATTTTAATCAATAATGATTAGAATAGCAACCAAGTGGTTGATAATTTAATCACAAACTTGCGGCGAATGTGCCCTCACAGCGAATACCAGAAAGATTCGGAAAAAAGGCTTGCGCTTTCGGAAAAGCCATGCAATACTATTTTCAGTAAAGGTTGAAATCGGTTGCAATTTTTTTTGTAACTAGGTGACGGCCTTTCAGGAGATGGCATTGAAGATAACTGTTTTAGGTGCAGGTGCGATGGGCTCACTCTTCGGCGGATATCTGTCACGGAATAATGACGTGACGGTCGTTGATGTGAATGAGGTCATGGTCCATGCCGTAAACTTACAGGGTGTCAGAATCAGGGAAAAGGACGACAGTGTCATCCTTTGCCACCCGAAAGCAGTGTCCAACTCTGCCGGAATCGGTTTTCAGGATCTCATCGTCGTCTTCGTAAAATCAATGTTTACAATCTCCGCCCTTGAGGGAAACAAAGGCCTGATCGGTCCCGACACATATCTCATGACCCTCCAGAATGGGGCAGGGCATGAGAGCAAGCTGCTTAAGTTCGCGGACAGAAAGCATGTAATCATCGGTTCCACTCAGCATAACAGCTCTGTCATCGAGCCCGGTTTCGTTAGTCACGGCGGAAGCGGAGTTACAAGCATCGGGCTCCTGGATGGAGAATCCGAGTGTCTTCAGAAGATTGCGGAGAATTTCACATCATGCGGATTCGAGTGCCATACCGAGAATAACGTCCAGAAGCAGATCTGGAAGAAGATGTTCACCAATACGGCGGCAAGTTCGCTTACAGCTATATATCAGGTTCCGTTGGGATTCATACATACGGATCCCGAGGCTAACAGGATGATGCGGCAGTTGTGCAAAGAAGCCGTTGAGGTTGCCAATTCGCTCGGGTTGGGTTTTGACCTTGAAGAAGTTATAAACGATGTCGAGAAGGTGTGTATCAACGCACCTAACGGATATACATCGATTTATGCGGATATCAGGGACGGAAGGAAAAGCGAGGTGGACACCATCAGCGGAAGCGTAGTGGAGGCAGCACATGTACAGGGTATTGCGGTTCCTTATCATGAAATGGTGGTGAAGTGCATTCATGCACTGGAAAATAAGAACAATGGTATTTGAGTAGAGGAAACAATGGAAGGAAAGAAAACTTTTAAGGAACTTCTTGCTACAGAACAGGTTTTTGCACCATGCGTTCATGACTGTATGTCTGCAAAAATGGTAGAACTGTGCGGTTACAACGGCATGCTTCTTTCTGGCGGTATGACTAGCAGATCGATGGCGGGTTATCCGGATCTTGGGCTTCTCTCTCTGGATGAACTTGTCTGGATAACAGAGAGAATCACCGATATGACTGATCTTCCTTTGGTTATTGATGCAGAGAACGGTATGGGAGAAGGACCGCTTAATGCATATCGGTGCGCTTACCGATTGACAAAAGCCGGTGCAAAAGGATTGACCATTGAAGATACGACCGGCGTTAGAGGCTGGGGTCGTATGGTGTACAACGATGAATATCAGGCATTGGAATCGGAAGAAACCTGGCTGGCCAAAATTAGGGCGGCAAAAGACGCGATTGCAGATAAGGATTGTGTTCTTATTGCTCGCTGTGAGGGCCTTCCGCTTATTGGACTTGATGGAGCTATTGAGCGTTGCTGCAAGGCGATGGAAGCCGGTGCTGACATGACAACGATTGTGATGATTAAGACGATTGATCAGTGTAGGCAAATTGCCAAGTCTCTTCCTGGTTGGAAGATGTATCCGGATCTGTTCTCCAAGAACGGAGTTCCTGATGTTGAATTGGATGAAATCTATGATTTGGGATTCAACTTTGTAACTATGCATGCGCTTGGACGAGGCGCAATGTATGGCATGTACGATTTTGCGAAGCATGATTTTGAGAACAGGAACGCTGTGTATTCCGACACTCATGATTTTGCAGGTCTTTCCGAGCAGGAAGAGAAGGTTGTTCGTGGATTCGACCCTGAAAAATGGTTTGAACTGGAACGTCAGTTCTGTGATGTTCCAAAATAATAAAGGGAGGATAAAATGTTTAAGGGCAACATACGAGAAATTCTATCAAAAGAACAGGTTTTTGCTCCTTGTGTCCATGACTGCATGTCAACCAGAACTGTTGAGTTCTGTGGGTTCAATGGTGTGTTCCTTAGCGGAGGAACAACTCAGAATAGTATGCTTGGGCTTCCGGATATTGGAGCAATGTCGCTTGATGAATTATGCTGGGCTGTCAATAGAATTGCAGACTACACCTATCTTCCTCTGTTCGTTGATGCTGACAATGGATATGGAGAAGGTCCTCTCAATGTATACAGAACAGCATGTAGGCTTCAAAAGGCTGGAGCTGTAGGTTTCAGTATCGAGGATACGACCGGAGTTCACGGTTGGGACCGTATGACTGTAGACAAGAAAAATGAAGGCACTGTCCCCGTCGAGGTGTGGCTTGCAAAAGTCAAGGCTGCTGTGGCTGCTACAAGAGGTTCGGACTGCATAGTAATAGCAAGGACTGAAACAAAATTCTCACAGGGATTGGATGCCGCAATCGAGAGATGTCAGAGGGCTCTGGATGTAGGTGCAGATATGACAATGATTGTAGGAATCAAGACAATTGATGACTGCAAAAAAATAGCAGCTAAGGTTCCCGGATGGAAGATGTACCCGGATCTTTTCTCCCATGATGGAATTCCAGATGTCAATATCGATGAAGTTTATAAACTTGGTTTCAATCTCGTCACCATTCATTATCTTCAGAAGGCTGCAATGGCAGGAATGGTCAGATATGGACTTGAGAACTTCAAGAACAAGAGTGCCGTTTATTCAGATCTTGATGACATGGGCGGTCTGACGCCGGAACAGCAGTCAGAGCTTCGTGGCTTTGATGCTGCAAAGTGGTTCGATTTAGAACGTAAGTTCTATAAGAAATAATATCATTGGGCGGTGCCCTAAAAAGGAGTATTTTATGAAGAAATCTTTGATGATTGTTCTTGTTGCATTGCTGGCGATTTGTGCTGCATTCGCAGCTGGTTCGTCTGAGGCTGGAAAATCCGCAGCTGGTTCCAAGGAAGGTGGCGATCTCCATATTGCCATTTCAAGTGACGCAAATACAATGCTTATAACTGAGATGAGAGCCGTAAACGAGCACAAGTATGCAATGATCTGCTACGAAGGGCTGTTTACTGTCAATTCAGAGGGTAAGCCTGAGCCTCTTCTGTGCGAGAGTTATGATGAGAATAAGGATGCTCTGACGTATACTCTTCACCTCAAGAAAGGTGTAAAGTTTCACGATGGCTCGGATTTCAATGCCGAAGTATGTAAGTGGAACCTTGAGCTCTACAAAGAAAACGGAATTCAAGCAGGTGCCTTCCTCAAGAGTCTCGAGTCTGTTGAGGTCGTAGATGATTATACAGTTATCCTTCATCTTTCATATTGGGACAGTCTTATTCCATATTCTCTCATGCGTCAGGCAGGATGGATGGGATCGAAGGTTGCTTACGAGAAGTATGGGCCTGATTATATCCGCGAGAATCCTGTAGGAACCGGAGCTTTCAAGTTTGTCAGCTGGGAGCGTGGTGTTTCAATGAAATTCGAGAGATTTGACGATTACTGGCAGGGTAAACCGTATCTTGATACGGTGACACTTGAGGTTTATAACACAGACCTTGTTGCACAGGCTGCTCTCGAGGCAGGTGATGTGCAGGTCATCTGGCCCACCGACTACACAATCGCTGATTATCTCGGAACAAAGGGGTATGTTGTTACCAACTCAGATATTGCTGATTTCAACTATGCAATCTGCTTCAACTGCACGGATACGAACAAGCCTTGCTCGGATATCAGAGTCAGACAGGCCATTGCTTATGCAATTGACCGTGACGAGGTATATAAAGGAGTGTTCGAAGGTCATGGAATTGCTGTTACCCAGTACGGCATTCCCGGAGGAGCTTTCTACAGCAATGAGTTCGATGGATATGCATATAACCCAGAGAAGGCAAAGGCTTTGCTTAAGGAAGCTGGATATGAGAACGGGCTTACGCTGACTCTTGCATGTCAGACTCTTTCGACAAGAACTGCAACTGCACAGATTGTCAAGGAACAGCTTGCAAAGGTTGGAATCAACCTTGAAATCAAGCCTCTTGATACTGCTGCTTTCTCAACAGCAATCAACGGTTGGACAGATGACATGCTTCTCCATACTAACCTCATGGCCAATGGACCAGCATCACAGATTAATGCCAACTTCAGGCAGAATCTTACTGCTGCTCTCGGCATTACATCTCTGCTTCATCCTGATGATCTAGAGGCTGCAATTGTGGAAGCTGTATCTGCAGATGGATCAGTGTCTGATAAGCTCTGGCAGGGTGTTCAGGAGAAGATTTTCGGCGAGTACTGCATGCTGAAGGCTATGGTCACGAACTACATGGTTACAGTAGTTTCTCCGAAACTTCATGATGCAAACATCTCTGCTGTCGGAGCTTCTACCGCAACACTTTGGACTGCTTGGCTTGACAAGTAAAAAAAGTTGAATTAAGTCGTGCATCTGCCCACGCCGGGCAGGTGCACATCATTGTATGGAGGATTATTAATGCTGGGTTATATCGTAAAAAGGCTTGGTATCTCCCTCATCATTATTTTCATTGTAACTGTCTTCTCGTTTTCAATAATTCATATTTTGCCCGGAGATCCTGCCCGGATTGCGCTTGGAGAAGAAGCTGATCAAGCTGCCGTGGATGCTCTTCGTGCTGAGATGAATCTTGATAAACCGATTACAACTCAATATGTCCTTTGGATAAAAGGAATCCTTCATGGCGATTTCGGTATGTCGATTGTAGAACACAGACCGGTTTCAAGAATTATTTCTGAGCGATTGCCTAAAACTATTTCATTGGGTGTTCCAGCTCTTATTCTTTCTGTTTCTCTGGGATTGTTGTCAGGGATAATAAGTGCAATCAAACGTGGAAAGTTTGTTGATCAGATTCTCACGATATGCACTACCCTTGCAGTCGGTATGCCTGAGTTCTGGTTGGGCGTGTTTGGTATTTTTCTTTTCGGTTTGAAGCTTCATCTTTTGCCGATTCAAGGATATACGGCTCCAAGTGCCGATTTTACTCAATTCGTAAGAAGGGCTATAATGCCTGTGGTCTGTCTTGCAATTCATTTGATTGCCTCAATCAACAGACATACACGAGCAAATCTTCTTGAAGTTATAAATCAAGACTATGTACGAACCGCTCGCGCCAATGGCATCCCAGAGCGAACGGTTATTCTTCAACATTCACTAAAAAATGCACTAATTCCTGTTATAACAATGATTGCTCTTCAGGTTCGTGTTGTTCTGGGAGGGTCAGTGATTGTAGAGCAGGTTTTCAATATCACTGGTATCGGCCTTCTGCTGAAGACTGCAGTAGGTAACAGAGATTATCTAATCATTCAAGGTTGCGTTCTTATTCTGTCAATGATAACAGTCGGGTGCAATTTCGTTGTCGATCTCCTTTATGGAGTTGTTGATCCGAAGATCAGAGAGTCCTGGAGGTAGACATAGAGAATGAATCTTAGCAATGTAAAGAAACGCTTCAAAGTTTTCTTTAACCGTGGTGTATTATCTGTAATCAGTTTTGTTGTACTGCTTTCGTTTATTCTTATTGCAATTATTGCCCCTTTGATTACAAAGTACAGCCCGTATGAGCAGAACGTCTCGAACAAGTATGCTGCATCTTCAGCTGAACATCCTTTTGGAACAGATAAACTGGGACGAGATATCCTTACAAGACTTGCATATGGAGCGAGAATTTCTCTGCTGGCAAGTTTGCTCTCAAGTCTTGTTGCAGCTGTGATTGGTCTTGTTCTTGGCTTGATTGCCGGTTTTTTCAAAGGCTTTATCAGCCAGCTCATTATGAGGATAGCTGATGCCGAGCTTTCAATTCCCCCATTGGTTTTGACTCTTGTACTTTCATTACTCTTTGGAGACGGCGTGTTCGGAGTTGTCATGGTGATAGGAATATCACTGGTTCCGACATATATACGGCTTGTCTTCGGGCTTGTTCTTTCGCAAAAAAAGAACGATTACGTACTTGCAGCAAAGCTGATAGGTCAGTCTAACAGAAAGATAATATTGAAGCACATCCTCCCCAACTGCTTCCCATCTCTGATTGTTCTTTTTACGATGAATCTCGGCACGGCTATGATGCTTGAGGCTTCAATGAGTTACCTTGGGATTGGAATAGTTCCTCCTACGCCAACATGGGGAGGGATGGTTTCTGAAAGTTATGAAGTTCTTATCCTACATCCGATGCAGGCAATTCTTCCGGGCCTTTGTATTATGCTTGTTGTTGTTGCTTTCAACATTCTCGGAGATGGTTTGAGAGATGCTTTGGATCCTAGACTTAGAGGAAAATTGTAATATGCAGGATAAAACCCCGTTGCTTGTTGTAAAAAACCTAAGAACCTCATTCTTCACCAGCGCAGGGGAGGTTAAAGCGGTAAACGATGTCTCGTACCATGTGGATGAAGAAGAAGTTGTTGCAATTGTAGGAGAATCAGGGTGCGGAAAATCTGTGACCCAAATGTCGGTTCTTCAGCTTGTTCAGACGCCTCCGGGAAAGATTCTTGGCGGTGAAGTTTTTTATAAAGGAAAGGACTTGCTGAAATATGGCCAAAAATCAAAAGAGATTCGAGCAATCAGAGGAGCAGAAATCTCTATGATCTTTCAGGAACCTATGACGTCACTTAATCCTGTTTTTACAATCGGGCAGCAACTTTCTCAGGTTATCAGAGTTCATAAGCATGTCTCACGAAAAGAGGCGTGGGCCGAGGGTGTTGAAGCGCTGAGGAAAGTCGGTATTCCCGAACCAGAGGCAAGAATGAAGAATTATCCGTTCGAAATGAGTGGAGGAATGAGACAGCGCGTAATGATTGCCATAGCCATCGCTTGCAATTCCAGCCTCATTATTGCTGATGAGCCTACGACAGCACTTGATGTAACAACCCAAGCTCAAGTAATGGAATTACTGATGTCTATTGTCAAGGGTTTAAAGAAAGCGATGATTGTTGTCACGCATAATCTCGGTCTTGTCACCCGATATGCCGATAGAATCTATGTCATGTATGCCGGAAAGATAATTGAATCAGGAACAACTGAGGAGATAATGAAGCATCCGATGCATCCTTATACAATCGGATTGCTTAAAAGTGTTCCGAATCTGAGTGATGAAAAGGGAAAGGCCTTGGTTCCGATTGAGGGCGCTCCTCCGATTGTTATCAATCTTCCAGATAGATGTGCATTTTGTCCCCGCTGTCCTTACGCAACTGAGGACTGTATGAATGCCTCTATGCCAGGACTTCGACCGGTGGATGTTGGTCAAAAGCATCTGGTTGCATGCCATCTTGATATGAGAGGAAGCCGATGAAGAACAATACTCTACTTGAGGTTAATGATCTTAAGATGCATTTCCCTATTTTCAAGGGAGCGTTCGGGATGAAAGCCGGAGTCGTCAAGGCGGTTGATGGAGTATCTTTTTCTGTAAGAGAAGGGGAAACATTTGGTCTCGTTGGTGAGTCCGGTTGCGGGAAGACAACTGTTGGAAGAAGCATCCTGAGAATTTATAAGCCTACAGCTGGAACAGTAATCTACAACGGAGAGGACATAACAAGCTATACAGAAAAGGAGATGTCTAAATATCGTCGTGAAATGCAGATGATATTTCAGGATCCGTATAGCTCTCTTGATCCAAGACAGTCTGTTGGCTCAATTGTCAGAGAGGCCATAACAACCGATAAAAATTGCAAGTTGTCTTTATCTGAAGTCGATGCTAAAGTAGATGAACTTCTACAGCTTGTCGAGCTTGATGCCAGTATGAAGGATAGATATCCACATGAGATGAGCGGAGGACAACGACAGCGTCTTGGCATTGCCAGGGCCTTGGCCTGTAATCCCAAACTGATTGTATGTGATGAACCTGTCTCAGCTCTTGATGTCAGTATACAGGCTCAAATAATCAATCTTTTCATCAGACTTCAGAAAAAACTGGGACTGACATATGTGTTCGTTGCTCATGATCTTGCTGTCGTAAGGCATATCAGTGATCGAATTGCAGTAATGTATTTGGGAAACGTCGTTGAGATTACAGAAGCTACAGAACTATATGACAACCCTCTCCATCCGTATACAAAAGCCCTTCTATCGGCTGTTCCCGTAACGGACTATGATGTGGAGAAAAAGAGGGAAAGGATAACTCTTCAGGGTGAAGTTCCAAGCCCCATAAACGCACCAAGTGGTTGCCCTTTCCATCCCAGATGTATTTATGCAACGGAGGAATGTAAGCAAAAGAAGCCTGAATTGGCTCAACATGGTGATAATCATTTTGTGGCCTGCCATATCATAAAGTGAAAGAGAGAATTGCTTCTGATGTTTGGACAATTATCCTCGTCAAATAAAGAGAAAAGAAAAGATGGTGTTTATCTGAATTACATTTGCATTCTTTTCTTTGTTGCTTATGGAATGGTTTCGTTGGATGCCAGTAGTGTCTCATACATCTCTGATGTGATAATGAAAGAACTCGGTATAAGTGTATCTCAGTACTCAGTACTAAGTTCTTCCATATGGTGTACAAAAGCTTTTTCGTCAATTGCTTTGGGAGTGATAGCAGATCGAATTGGCAAAAGGCGTGTTCTTCTTGGTCCGTTACTCATAATCGCAGGAATTCTTTCAATACTGACAGCATTTGCAAACGGTTTCTATCTGATTCTTGTATATAGGTTGCTGTGTGGCTGTTGCATTGGTGCAAGCCTATCGATGATGGTTTCGATTGTGAAGAAGAGTATTGTCCAAAATGATTTTGGTGCACGAAGTGGATTCATTTCTTGCGGGTCAGCAGTCATTTCCAGCACCTTGGGGCCTTTGATTCTTGCTTTTTTGGTTCTTTCTTTTTCTTGGAGAGGGTCTTTCTTGTTCACCGGTGGAGTCCTACTTTTAATCGGAGCGTTAATTCAGCTGACCGTTAAAGAGGTTTCATATCCGATTATTAAAACACCAGAAAAAGGAAATACGTTCTTCTCATCTCTTCGTGTTCTTCTTTCAAATCGTACTTTTGTGTTATGTCTTTTGATTGGAGTGTTTGAGACTGCTGGCAAAATGTATCTGACGATTTTTGGGCCTGTCTATTTGACTGATATATGCATGGCCAACACAGAAAGGAAAGGGACAATTCTTTCGATAATGGGGTTGATTTACATACCGGTAAGCCTGATTGTTCCGATGTTGGCAGATCGTCTCAAGGCTCATCGTGTAATGGCTGTAGTTTTTGCAATTTGTTCATTGGCTCCTCTCTCAATGGTTTTGTTCCCAGGCAAAACATTGAGTGTCTTTTTCTTGATGATTCTTGGCAATTGGGCTGCTTCCACTGTCTCTCTGTTCATCTATGTTATTCCAGGGAAGGTTCTTCCTCCAGAACTAAGTGGAAGTGCTAACGGTATAATAATGGGTGTATCTGTATTTTGCGGTGGTTTTCTCTGTCCAATGGTTTTCGGAGAAATTCTTTCTCATGGATATGGGTTCGGTCTCGTGTCCCTTGTCTGCGTACTTGTTTTCGTAATTTGTGTTGTACTGTCTTTACTAATCGGATATCGGAAAGGAGGAAAAGAATGGTAGATAAATACAAGAATCTCTTCTCGGAGGGGAGGATAGGTCGATTGGTTCTGAAAAACAGATACGTAATGAGTCCTGCGGAAACCCTTTACGCTTCTGTCTCTGGAGAAGTCACTCCTCAGATTATCGAGTTTTACCGAAGACGGGCAAAAGGTGGAGTAGGGTTGATTATCCTCCATTCGGTTCAAGGCAACAGTCACATTGATCCTTTGGATCCTTATGCGGGATCACTTCGCATTGATAATAATGCATATATACCGATGATGAGTGATCTTGTTGAAGCAGTGCATAATGAAGGTGCAAAGATTGCATGTCTTGTTTCAATTGGCGGAGGGGCAAAAGGAGCTGGTGAGGAATATGCAGATGTGGGTGCCAGTGACCGACGACGTGTTGCACCCTCCTATTTGCCTGAGTCAGAGGGGCAACCAGAGTGTAGGGGTCTTGAAAAGACTGAAATCAAGCAAATAATCGAAAACTACGGACGATGCGCTTGGAGAGCAAAGGTGGCAGGTTTCGATGCGTTCTATATCCATGCTTTGGGTAGCTACCTTCTCGCAGAGTTCCTTTCTCCTCTTTTTAACCACAGAACGGACGAATATGGTGGGACGGCAGAGAACAGGTGGAGAATTCTCTTTGAATTGATTGAATCGTGCCAGAGACAAGCAGGAAAAGACTTTCCGATAATTGTTCGCCTATCCTTGGATGAGATGCACGAGCAGGGGAGATCTCTTGAAGAGAGTCTTGAATTCCTTCCTCGCCTTGAGACGATGGGAGTAGCTGCTTTAGACGTAACTGCAGGGCTGATGGATGTTGAACACAGATCTCTTCCGTCAATGTATACTGCTGCCGGTATTAATCGGCCTTATCTTGAAGCGGCTAAGAAGGTGGTTGGCATACCTATCATTCATTCTGGGCACATGAAGGATCCTGATTTGGCAGAAAGATTTCTTTCCGAAGGTGTTGTAGATTTCATTTCAGTCAGTAGAGCGCTGATTGCGGATCCTGATCTTCCAAATAAAGTTATGGAGGGAAAAGGGTTTGCTATAAGAAAATGTCTGAGTTGTAATTACTGTATAGGACATAGGATTATGCAGAGATTACCGATAAGGTGTGCTTTCAATCCATATGTCGGACATGAATCTACGGAATCCGAAGAAATTCCAGTCGCCTCAACAAAACGGAGAATTATTGTTGTGGGAGCAGGTCCTGCAGGGCTCGAGGCGGCAAGGGTTCTTGCAAAAAAGGGGCATCAAGTAGATTTGTTTGAGAAAGGTAATCATTTTTGTTGCTATCAGATTGAAGCTGCAGTTATGCCTCCATGTAAATCGTCTTTGTCAAATATCAGTGAGTACTATGAATACGAATTAGGGAGTCTTGAAAATGTACATATTCATTTTAACCAAGAATTTACTATTTCTGATGCTCATAACTACTCTGCTGACTGTATTTTCATTGCTACCGGAGCTCAACCAATAATCCCGCGAATTCCGGGAATAGATGGTGAGAATGTCGTGTTATCCCAGAATGTCCTTTTGGAAGTATCTTCTACAGGCAAAACGGTAGTTGTGCTGGGTGGTGGGCAGATTGGTGCAGAAACGGCTCATTATTTGGCTAATAAGGGATGTGATGTATCAATTGTTGATCAGTTGCCCCAGATTGCTGTTCAGGAAGAACCTCTCACAAGAGGGGTGCTTCTTCATCTTCTTGAAGAAGCTGGGGTAAAGGTATTTACAGGAAAGAGGGTTGTAAGTCTTTCTGAAAAAGCTGTTTCCCTAATCGATTTTAAATCAGGCAAAAAGGAGGTCTTGTATTTTGATACAGCAGTTATTGCATTCGGTACAAAGCCTGACTGCTCCCTTTTCAGTTCTCTTAAGGCTGAGGGATTTTCCGTTAAGGTGATTGGAGATGCCCTTAAAGTAGGGAACATTGCCACAGCAATAGCCAATGCTCATTACATAGCCAAAGAATATGAGTAGATGGGTAGAGTGTATTCAACCAGAAATATAATCGACATGCAAGATATGCCGATTTGGAGAATTCTCTTTAAGCTATCATGGCCAGTTGCTTTGTCAATGTTGATGCAAAGCCTGTACAACTTCATTGACAGCATTTACCTGTCAAGGCTGGGAGATGAAGTTCTGTCTTCAGTTTCACTTGCTTTCACGGTTCAGAACTTTGTCTCTGTGTTCTTCGTCGGTATAGCGACAGGAATGAATGTAGTCATCTCCAGAGCGCTTGGGTCCGGAGATTTCAGAAAGGCTAAAGATGCAATGTTCACTGCTTGTGTAATACAGTTTGCATTTTCAGCAATTCTTTTTACAGTTTCATTTTGGTTTGTTCCATTCTATTATAAAACCTGTTCAGCGAATGGCGCTGTCATCATGTATGGAATAAAATATCTCCTTCCTTGTATGATTTTTGCAATTTTTTCTTCCTTCCAAATACTGTTTGAACGTCTATTGCAGTCATCCGGCCTGTCGAAGTATATGCTTTTCTGCCAATTTTTAGGATCGGGTGTAAACATATTGCTGGATCCCATTCTAATCTTCGGTTTTGGTCCGATGAAGGGATACGGTGTTGCAGGTGCTGCATATGCGACACTGACAGGGCAGCTTGTTTCTGCAGTAGCAGCGATTGTTTTGAATTTCAAGTACAATTCGCTTCTTTTCGACGAGAAAATCAGGGGAAGGCGGTTCTCGTGGAGTTTGGCTGGGTCAATTTGTTACATAGGTATCCCTTCCTCTGCAGTTGGATTGGCCTCCAGTATAAGCGGGTTTTTCATCAACAAGATTCTAATAGGTTTTTCTGCTACGGCAAATGCTTCTTTCGGTATCTATGCAAAACTTGAGAACATGGTTGTTGTTCCAGCACAGGGTCTTTCAGCTGGCCTCGTCACGTTGCTTTCTTTCTTTGTTGGAAAAAAAGATTTTGGCAGGTTGCGGAAAGCCTTTCTAGTCGGAGAGTTCGCAATAAGCAGTTGGATGATTCCTTGTGCGCTCCTGTTCATAATTACTCCAGGGATACCTCTTTCTCTCTTTTCGTTAAGCAATGAAATGTTGGAATTAACCATACCTGCAGTCCAAATAGTAGGGTCGACTTATATTTTGTCCGGTTTTATGATTGGTTTAAGCTCATTCTACCAAGCGATTGGAAAAAGTATTTATTCCCTTATCGTTGTTGCTTCTAGGCAATTGTTTGTGAGAATTCCGATTGCTTTCTTACTTGCCTCATTCTCCTCCGTTTCGCTAATCTGGTGGTGCTGGCCAATATCAGAAATAGTCTCTGATACAGTAAATATTTGTGTTTTCCGCCATTTGTACAAGAGAACACGCAAACAGTTGACAACATCTGACTTATAAAAAGTAGTTTTCGACTGTTTTAAAAAAGGCTTGCGCTTAAGGCGAAAGCATGTAATACTATTTCAGTAAAGATTGAAATCGGTTGCAAGTTTTTTTGTAACAGGATTCAGATTGAAATGGAGATTGTTTTGAGGATAACGGTTTTAGGTGCAGGCGCAATGGGCTCTCTTTTCAGCGGGTATCTGTCACAGAAGAATGAAGTGACGGTCGTTGATGTCAGCGATGCCATGGTGAATGCAATCACTGCCAATGGAGTAAAGATAAAGGAGAAGGACGGAAGCATTCGCAACTGCCGCCCCAATGCCGTCAGGAGTTCAGAGGGAATCGGGCCACAGGACCTTGTCATTGTCTTTGTCAAATCGATGTATACGATCAGTGCACTCGAAGGCAACATAAACCTTATCGGTCCCGATACATACATCATGACCCTTCAGAACGGGGCAGGACATGAAAGCAAGCTTCTCAAGTTTGCAGATCGCAAGCACGTTATCATCGGATCGACCCAGCATAACAGCTCGGTTATCGAGCCCGGAGTGATATTCCATGGCGGCAGCGGTGTTACGAGCATCGGTCTGCTGGATGGTGGTTCAAAGGTTCTCGAAGATATTGCAAAGAATCTGACAGACTGCGGTTTTGAATGTCATACAGAGAACAATGTCCAGAAGCAGGTCTGGAAGAAGATGTTCACCAACACAGCGGCATCCTCGCTTACTGCTCTGTTCCAGGTTCCGCTCGGATTCATTCACAGCGATCCGAACGCCAACTGGCTGATGAGACAGCTCTGCAGAGAGGCGGTCGAGGTTGCCAATTCCCTCGGACTGGGATTCGACCTTGAAGAAGTCACAAATGATGTAGATAAAGTGTGCATCAACGCACCGAACGGATATACATCCATCTATGCGGACATCAGAGACGGCAGACGCAGCGAGGTCGATACCATAAGCGGAAGCGTGGTCGAGGCAGCCCATGATCAGGGCATTGCCGTTCCATATCATGAAATGGTAGTTAAGTGTATCCATGCACTTGAGAATAAAGCCAAGGAGGCAAAATAATGCAGACAGTATATGAACTCAACGGACTGAGAGTCATTGACCTCACAAAGTATATCGATCCGGCAACGGAGACCAGAAGATGCAAGCTTGATAGATTCAACACAGGCGGAGCAATCCCTGATTTCCATACAAACGTCGACATCATGACCCACCTGGGAACCCACTGCGAGTGCCCGTACCACCACTTTGAGGACGGTGCAAGCGTTGCAGATCTTCCCCTGACAGCATTCATGGGTAGGGCAATCTACTACGAGTTCAAGGATCTCGAGCCTCTGAAGCACATCAGCGCAGCTGATCTGGACAAGGCAATCGGAAACAGGGTTAAGCCAGGTGATGTCGTAATCCTTGATTCCTGCTACAAGCTCGCTCCGTTCACACCCAAGACCAACGGTCCGGAGGACAAGAGGCTTCTTGTCAACGGCGAGACAGCACAGTGGATGGTCGATCACAAGGTAAAATGCGTCGGTTTTGGCGACGGAGTATCAATCGAGAACTGCAACGAGGATGTGAAGCCCTTCCATGACATCTGCATGGCTCAGAACATCACATTCCTGGAGGTCATCAAGAATCTCGAGCAGCTTAAGACCGATACCTTCTTCGTGAGCTTCGCTCCGATGTATATCAAGGGACTGGATTCCTGCCCGGTAAGGCTCTATGCCATTGAAGGACTGAAGGACTTCAGCTGATAGCCGGTAAATCAGAGGAAAGCAATGTTCAGTACAAAAAACGGATTGGAATACAAGTACGACTTCACTGCCAGCAAGTTCCGCATAGCATTTGAGTTCCTGAAGCGCAAGGATCTTGCTCAGCTGCCTGTCGGGTGGATTGAGCTCGGTGAGGGCGTCAGGGCAAGCATCCAGCGCTACGATTCCTTCAGATGGGGGGACAACAGGTTCGAAACACATGAGAAGTTTTTCGATGTCCAGTATGTCATCGATGGAATGGAAACCTGCGGTGTCTGCGACAGATCGGAATGTAAGACTATAGCGGTACCTTATAACTCGGATAATGACGTCACTTTTTATGAAGATCCTGCAAACTATGGCATTGTTTTCCTCAATGCAGGAGATTTCATCGTTCTCGGTCCCGAGGATGCTCACAAACCCAGGTGTGAAGCCGGAAAATCCATGCCCATCAAAAAGGTTGTGATCAAGGTTCCTGTTTGAAAAGCAGGTGAAAGGAGATTCGGATATGGTCAGAAAAGCCAATGAAAGACATATTGAGAAAGCAGAGCATAAATTCGGTGCAGATGGATACATTACCGTAAGAAGCCTTACCAATACCGTTGAGGAACTCAATGGCAAGGGGAGGGTGTTTGCCCATACGACGGTAGCTCCCCATTCGGGAATCGGTTTTCATATGCATGAAGGAGACACCGAGATCTATTATGTTCTCTCAGGAAAAGCCGAATACAACGACAACGGTACCATCGTTCCGATCGGACCCGGTGACGTAACATTCACCCCCAGCGGAACCGGCCATGGAATCAATAATCCCAATGACGAACCGCTAGATATCATTGCACTGATTATCTACGGGTAATCTCAGTGGTAATTTGAGCTTTGTTTTCTCAGTTCGATGCAAGAAGAGCAAGGAAGTCAGATGGGCTTAATGCCGTGCCATCGGCAGGGTAGTGCTTGAGGTTCCCGGTAACGAGAATGGCTCCGACTGTTTTTGCAACCTCATAAAATTTCCGGTCTGATTCGTCTGTAAACTGCATTCCCTGAAGTGTTCGGGCATGGATGGGGATTCCATGCTTAAGCAACGGATCGAGAATTGCATCGATTTCCCATTCTTCAAATCCGAATTTGGGGTAGTGCATGACTTTGTAGTACTCTTCAGCGATTCGATAGTCATAGTACAGATTGAATCTACCGGTGATTGCTGCAAGAAGAATATCGCTTGCATTCCTGCCGGGAGACAATGCTGCGGATACAATGATATTGGTATCCAGTACTACGTTCACGCCTGTGTTTCTCCCCTGACTTCCGAAATGAGGCTGTTGATTTCTTCCTCGGATTTGAAACCGTTTCGGGCTGCACGCATCCTCATGCTGTTCAATGCAATGATTGCTCTTGCCTGACGGATTGTCTGGATTGCCTCATCGAAGTATCCGTCAGGAATGCTGATCATTACCGCTGCAGGTTTGCCATTGTTGGTGATGATTGCTTCATCACCTTGTTCAATGGTCTGCCAAAGAGATTTGGAGTCGGTTCTCAGGTCTCGTATTGAATAGAAGTTCATCCTTGTTCCTCGTTGATTAAATGGTACACAAGTGTGTCCATATTGTCAACGCATAGGTTAATGGAAATTAGGTGGAATTCTTTTCTTGCCATCAGGAAACTAATCCCTTTATCATTTCATACATGATTAGATTGATTCAAAAGGGTGTTTTTCTGATAAATGGCAGGACTTTAGTGGACGCCGATTTCGCTTCAGAATCTGAAATGCTTTCAGCGAAACAGGGAACGATGGCCTACTCCGTGCTGAAGACCCACAACACTTCAGATAATATGGACAAGTTGGCCATAAGGTTCGATATACTCGGTGCGCATGATATGACATACATGGGTGTACTCCAGACCGCAATCGCATGCGGGATAGAGTCCTTCGACCTTCCGTTCATCATGACGGACTGTCACAACAGCCTCTGTATGATGGCAGGAAGCTTCAATGAAGACGACCATGTCTTCAACTATTCCGCAGTCAAGAAGTACGGCGGACAGAAAATGCCTAGCCACACAACTATATTTCACCAGTACATGCGCGAGACCCAAGCCGGCTGCGGGAAGATGATCATTGGAGCGGACAGCCACACTCGTTACGGTGCTCTCGGAACCATTGCCATCGGAGAGGGCGCAGGGGAAGTTGTAAAGCAGCTGGTGGGCAAAACCTATGACATCAGTTATCCGGAAATAGTGCTTTGCTATCTCGACGGTGCCATCCGTCCCGGTGTTGGACCTCATGACCTGGCACTGACCATAATCGGTGAGGTCTTCAAGAAAGGGTTCGTCAAGAACAGGATTATCGAGTTCTGCGGTCCAGGTATAAAGTCCATGTCGGTTGATTTCAGAAACGGGGTGGACTGCATGACCACCGAGGCAGGATGTCTTAGCAGTATCTGGGAGACGGACTCCCAGGTCGAGGAGTTTCTGGCCATCCACGGCAGAGGGGCCGATTACGTCGAGATGCATCCTGCCGCCAAGGCCTATTACGACAGGGCCATCCTGATCAATCTTTCAGAGCTTGTTCCCGTCATTGCAATGCCGTTCCATCCGAGCAATGTATATACGATAGATGAATTCAACCGAAACACCAAGGATATTCTTCATGCCACTGAAGAAGAGTGCAACAGACAGATGGAGAAGTTCGGTCTGAGGTTTAATTTTCTGGACAAGGTCCGCAATGGTCGAATGGTCGTGGATCAGGGCGTGGTAGCCGGATGTGCAGGCGGACTTTACACGAACCTCTGCGCGGTTGCTGATATCCTCGAGGGCAGAACCATAGGCAACGGACAGTTCTCCATGCATGTGTACCCTGCCAGCATGCCCGTCATGGAGCAGATGATCTCCTCCGGTGTAGCCATGACGATCATGAAGGCCGGAGTGGACATCCGCTCGGCTTTCTGCGGACCATGTTTCGGTGCGGGCGACATCCCCTCACAGATGGGTTTCTCGGTGCGCCACGTGACGCGGAACTTCGCAAGCAGGGACGGGTCCAAGCCCAAGGACGGTCAGCTGACTGCCGTCGCCCTTATGGATGCCCGTTCGATTGCCGCCACCGCGATAAACGGCGGAAGGATCACTCCTGCAACGGATCTGGCGGACATCGAGTACAAAAACCGCGTCTATACCTTTGATAGTTCGATATATCAAGGCCGCCGGCTGGACTGTATAGGAAGGGCAGAGCCGAAAACCGAATTGAAGATGGGGCCGAACATCACTCCTATTCCCGAGATTCCGGGTCTCAAGCAGAATCTGTTCCTCGAGGTCGCATGTTACCTGGATGACCCTGTCACCACAACAGACGAACTGATTCCCGGAGGGGAGAGTACTTCCTATCGCTCCAATCTGGTCAGGCTTGCCGATTTCACCCTGGCCAACCGCGACCCGAATTACGTTCCGACAGCCAGAGCCATCAAGGAGAGGTCGAACGACAACGAAAAGCTTGCCGCTCTTGTGGAGGGCTATGATGTGGACATCGACTGGGCTCAGACTACCTCCGGAAGCGTCGTGGTTTCCAGAAAGCCCGGGGACGGTTCTGCCCGCGAATATGCGGCAACATGCCAGCGGGTACTCGGCGGATGTGCGAACATCTGTCTTGAGTATGCTACGAAACGATACCGCTCAAACCTCATCAACTGGGGCCTGTTTCCGTTTACTGCCTCTTCAATCGAGAAGCTCAAGGTGGGCTCATATGTATTCATCCCGGGGCTGAGGAAAGCAGTTGAAGAAGGTGTTTCCTCAATAACTGGGCTAATTCTTAACGAAGGATCTGTTGAGGAACTCAACCTGGATTTCGCCCCTCTTAACAATGAGGAGAGGGCAATTCTTCTTGACGGCTGTCTTGTAAATCACTATAGAAGCGAATTGAAATCAAAGAAAAAGTCATAACCAAAAGTTATGGCATAAGATGATTTTTTTGAATTTTACATTTCTAAGCCAGTCCCCCATACTGAAAATAACTTTTTACATGGGGTGCTTTAATGAAAGTAACGATGTATGCGGCAACCGGAATTCTCGGATATGGTTTTCCTGAAGAATCCCTTAATACCGCACTGAAACAGAATCCTGCATTTCTCGGCTGCGACTGCGGTTCCTGCGACCCGGGTCCGAATTATCTGGGAATGGGCAAGGCAATCTGCTCAAGGCAGGCCACCAAGCGTGATGCCAGACTTCTGGTTAAGGCCGCCTTGTCTCACAAGATTCCCCTGATCATCGGATCCAGCGGTGGTTCCGGTTCGGATGAAGGCATTGCATGGCTCTTCGATATCATCAAGGAGATTCTGAAAGAAGAAAACCTCAGCGCCAAAGTGGCCCTGATTCACAGCGAACAGGATCCCCGGTATGTTCTTTCAAAACTGAAGGAAGGAAAGATCAGTCCGCTGGACTGGAACAAGCAGTTGGATGAGGAGACTATTCTCAATTCAAGGCACATAACCGCTGCAATGGGCCCGGAGCCGATTCAGAAGGCCATCAGCGAAGGTGCGCAGATAGTCCTCTGCGGAAGAGCAACTGACACATCGATCTATGCTGCCGTTCCACTCATGCTGGGATGCAATCCCGGACCCGTGTGGCATGCTTCAAAGATTATCGAGTGCGGCGCAGCGTGCTCGTTCCCGAAGTCCCATGACTCCATGGTCGCCCATATCGACGGTGATTCATTCATCCTTGATCCCCCGAATCCGATCAAACATGTCAGACGCGTGAACGCCGCGGCCCATACCTTGTATGAGAACGTCAATCCGTTCCAGATAACAGAACCCGACGGAATAATCGATGTCCAGCAGTGTACCTACGAGCAGATCGACGACAGGCGCGTCAAGGTCACAGGCAGCAGATTCCTGCCCAAGCCTTACTCCGTTAAGCTCGAGGGTGTGGAGAGCCTGGGATTCAGGGCAATCACCATAGGCGGCACCCACGATCCCGGCCTGATTTCCATTCTCGATGAGTATCTGGAAAAGATAAGAAAAACTACAAACGAGAGAGTGAAGGATGTTCTGGGGCTTGATTCCGATGCATACAAGATTACCTTCATCAGATATGGAAGAGACGGCGTGATGGGCTCCATGGAGATGAATCCCGGACCTGCCAGCGAAATAGGGATTGTAGTTGACATCGTGGCTCCTACCCAGGACATGGCCAATGTCATCATCGGAATTGCCCGCAGCCTGATTCTGCATACCGACTTCGAGGGAAGAAGATGCAACGCGGGAAACATCGCATTCCCGTTCTCGCCGACCGATATCCCGGTGGGTGAGGTGTTCAGATTCAATATGAACCATGTCATCTGGATCGATGATCCGCTTGAGCCGTTCAGAATTGAGATGGTCGATTGCTGAGGAGGTTGAAATGGCTAAACTGAGTGAATTGGCAAGATTGGTCAGAAGCAAGAATGCAGGTCCTTTCAATCAGACTCTTGATGTCATGTTCGAGGTTCCCGAGTATTACGAAAGGGTAAAGCAGAAGGGCATTATCACGCCGGCTTTGGTTTCAAAGCTTTACGGCATCGATATCGACAGGGTCACAGTCGTCTACTGCGATGTGGCGCAGGCAATCAAGATTGCCTTCCCGCGTCCGGTACCGGCCGGAGATATCGGGAATACGGATGTTTTCGGAGCCCAGCAGCATGCACCGCTTCTGGGAGTGGAAGTTTAATTTGATAATTTGGCTTGGGCCAAAAAAATAAAAAGGAGCACTAATATGAAAAAAGGAATTCTTGTTTGTTTGATTCTTATTCTGGCTTCTTCGCTGCTCTTTGCAGGCGGTGCTAGTGAAGCACAGAAAACAACTGATGAAACCTTCTCTTTGAACAGAAAGGCTGAGATCATCATTTCCTACAAGGCCGGTGGTGGCTCGGACAGAATGTTCCGTGCATTCCAGCCTTACCTCGAGGGCATCATCGGCCAGTCTCTTGAGCCCGTCTACCTCCCTGGAGCAGAAGGACTTATCGGATGGAGCACACTTCTTTCAAAGCCTGCTGATGGCTTTACAATCGGTGTCCTGAATATTCCTTCGGCAACAGCCTCGATCGTTTCAGGCGATGCAACCTTCGGTGTTGAAGATTTCACATACCTCGGAAACATCACCTATGAACCGCCGCTTCTTATCATCGCAAAGAACAACTCATGGGGCATCAACAACCTCCAGGATCTGATTGCCTATGCAAAGGCCAATCCGGGCAAGGTCACAATGGCTCATACAGGAACAGGCGGAGACGAGTACATTGCAATCAAGCTCTTCGCAGAGTACGCAGGAATCGAAGTCAAGGATGTCCCTTTTGAGGATACCGCTTCTTCAGCTGCTGCAGTTCTTGGCGGACATGTCTACTGTGCAATGACATCAGCCTATGCAGTTCTCAACTATCTGGAGCAGGATCAGGTTATCGGTCTTGCAATGGGTAGTGATGAGAGAGAGCCTGCTTTCAACACGATCCCGACTTTCACCGAGAACGGAATCAATCTGGTCATGGGTGGAATGCGCGGAATCGTCGGACCGAAGGGCATGAGCGAAGCAGCAATCAAATTCTGGTCAGATGCAATCCAGCAGATGGTCAATAACCCTGACTATCAGGCTTATGCAGCGGCAAACGGCACAATGCTCAGATACATGGATGCCGAGGAGTTCAAGGCTGCACACGAGAACCTGTTCGAGATGTATTCAGAGTTCTATAAGAAAGAACCGTGGTGATTTTCTGATCTCTGTTGAATGAGACCGTTTTGGGTGGCTCTGCTATTCAGGCACGGCCACCCAAAATATTAATCGGAGGAAAGATATGTTGTATGAGATTATTGTAAGTTCCTTCATGCTTGCGTTGGGCATTGCAGGTTCAATATATACTCAGTCTTTCAGAAAACCCAATGCAAAGTGGATGCCGCTGGTTGCATTCGGGATAATGATAATTTTCTCGTTGGTTGTTCTGACCAACAGTCTGGTCAAGTATTTCAAGAACAGGGGAAAGGAAAAGGAAGGGTCTCCCATTCCCGCAAATCAGGAAGGCGAAGGTACCGTTTCTTGGCTTGATGCGCATGAAAGCCTTGTTTCTGCAATCAAGATTGTAATCATTCTTCTGTTCTTCGTTTCGTTCAAACTGATAAATTTCTTTATTTCAATGCCGATAGTCATCTGTGCCATCGGATTTCTCTCCGGCATCAGCTGGAAAAAAGTGATACCAACGGCTGCAGTCGCTACGGCAGTTACATATGGCGTGTTTATTGCATGGTTGCATGTATATATAGGATAAGGAGGGGATAGATGTTAAGCGCATTGGGCATTGTATTTTCTATTCGCGGTATCATCTCCATGTTCCTTGGTCTGTGCATGGGTATCGTGTTCGGAGCCATTCCAGGTCTTACCAGTACTTTGGCATTATCACTGCTTGTTCCCGTTACTTTCGGAATGAACCCGGCTTATGCCATGTTGGTGATGTGCGGAAGCTACTGCGGTGCCGAATACGGCGGATCCATTTCCGCAATTCTTCTCGGTATCCCCGGAACACCTGCCGCCGCTGCCACCGTTCTTGATGGAGCTCCGCTGGCAAAAAAAGGAAAAGCCTGGAACGCTCTGCGAATGAGTGTATGGGCATCCACAATAGGCGGATTGTTCTCAGCCATCGTTCTGATTTCCTTCGGACCGCTTCTTGCGAAGTTCGCTCTGAGGTTCGGTCCTCCCGAATTCTTTGCGATTGGTCTTTTCGGAATGAGCATTATTTGCTCTCTTGATGAAAAGAGCATGGTCAAGGCCCTTGTTGCAGGTGGATTCGGTATCTTCCTTGCTACGATTGGAATGGATATCATCACCGGTTTCCCGCGTTTCACGTTCGGCAACGTCAATCTTCTAGGTGGACTGGAGCTGGTCCCGACGTTGGTAGGTCTATTCGCTGTTCCTGAGATCATCAATATGTGTCTACCTAAGGCCAAAAGGCAGGCCAAGTTCGAAGGAAAGCTCTCCGGAAAACTCTTCCCGGATAAGGAAGAAAGGAGGAAGACAGTCGGTGCAATTGCCAGGGGAAGTATAATCGGTACAATCATCGGTATTATTCCGGGAACAGGTTCTGCTATTTCCTGTTTCATGGCCTGGAACGAGACCAAGAGAGCTTCCAAGCATCCCGAGGAATTCGGTCATGGTGCCATCGAGGGTGTTGCAGCCTCAGAAAGCGGAAACAATTCAGTTACCGGCGGAACCCTGATTCCTACAATGGCACTTGGTGTTCCCGGAAACTCATCTACGGCTATCCTTCTCGGAGCCCTGATGCTTCACGGCCTGACTCCGGGGCCGAACATCTTCAATGACCAGCCTGGAGTTGTCTACAGCATCCTGATAGGTCTGTTCGTCATCAACCTCATGATGTACTTCGTTGCAATGGGCGGTCTGAGAGGCTTCGTGCATGTCCTGAGAATCCCGAAAGGTCTTGTCTGTCCAGTCGTTGCATCCTTGGTGATAATCGGCTGTTATGCAATCAGAAACAGCTACTTCGACATCATGACGGCCCTTGTCATCGGAACAATCGCTTTCTTCATGAAGAAGGGTGGCTTCCCGGTAACGCCGATTGTCGTTGCATTGATTCTCACTTCAACGGTCGAGAATGCGTTCTTCCAGTCGATGATTATCACGGAGAACGGAATGGGAATCTTTTTCACCAGACCGCTTTCGCTGATTCTCATCCTCATGACGGTATTCTTCATCGTTTATGCCATTGTGAAATACCTGCTTCACAGGAAAAAGCCGGCGATAAAGGAGGCGTGATATGAGTTTTACTTTGCTTGTTACCGAATCCATGTCGGATAAGGGCATGGACTGGCTTCGTTCGAAAGGAGTAACCGTCAAATACGGGCGTGGGATAGACCCTGCCACACTTGTCGAAGATCTTCAGGGCTGTCAGGCTGTCATTGCAAGGCTTGCAGTGCTCAGCAGGGACGTGCTTGAGAAAGCAACAGACCTCAAGGTCATTGCCCGCCATGGAGCAGGAGTGGACAGCGTAGATGTCGACTACTGCAGGGAACACGGAATCACGGTCCTGCGCAACGTGGGCACCAATAGCGTTGCAGTTGCAGAGCATGCCGTGACTCTCATCATGTCTCTTGCTAAGAAGATCAAAATCAGAGAGGACCTCTACAAGTCGAATCAGTTTGATAAGGGACGCAAAGTCAAGGCAATTGAACTCCAGGGGAAGACTCTGGGGCTGGTGGGAATAGGTCATATCGGTTCGATTACTGCTGGAATCTGCAAGAACGGCCTTGGAATGAACGTTATTGCCTATGACCCTTATGTGAAGCCGGGTTCAATTTCAGGGATTGAGCTTGTTTCCTCAAAAAAGGAGCTTTTCTCACAGGCTGATTTCATTTCCGTTCATGTTCCGGCAACTCCGGAAACAAAGAACAGCATAGGGGAGTCCGAGTTCGCATGCATGAAGCCGACTGCATTCTTCATCAATACCGCACGCGGTACGATTGTGGATGAGGCTGCCCTCATCAGGGCCCTGCAGGAGAACCGCATCGCAGGAGCAGGACTCGATGTTACCGTCGAGGAACCGACATCGATGGACAATCCACTGTTCGGATTCGAAAACGTCATAATGACGCCTCACAATGCAGGCAGTTCGGAAGATTCCCTTATAAGGGCTTCGATGGCTGCCGCCAGAGGCTGCTATGCAGTTATCAACGGCCTTGAGGTCGAAGAACCTGCTGTGGTTGTAAAATAAAGGAGCTTTTGCAATGAATCTCATTGAAGAAAACAAGATGTTTGACAAAATGAAAGCCGGCGAGCCCGTTCTGGGTTGCCAGGTCAGAAGCAGATCGACGTTGATTGCCGAGATGGCAGCATATTCCGGACTGGACTATGTCTTCATCGAAGGCGAGCATTTCGTTCATAACATCGAATCTGCAGAGAACCTCTTCCGTGCCGTCCAGCTTGGTGGTGCAGTTCCCATCATGAGGATTCCCAGTCATGAGGATGGCCTGATTCTCCAGGTGCTTGAGGCCGGTGTCATGGGAGTCATTTTTCCCCATATAGATACCGCCGAACAGGCCAGACATGCGGTCAATGAAGTGAAATTCGCACCAGTCGGTCACAGAGGTTATGGTGATTCTGCCCGCGCTTCGAAATACGGCTATGTCTCCGATGAGAAATACCTGGAGTTCGTGAACCGCAATGTTATGTGCATAGGAATGATTGAGAGTCAACAAGGAATCGATAATCTTGACGAGATACTTGAGTCCGGAATCGATGTCCTGCGCATAGGAGCCAGAGATCTCTCTCTGGATCTCGGATATGGCGGAAAGGTCACTCCGGAGGTCAGGAAGATTGTCGAGGGTCTCTGTAGAAGAATCTCCGCTTCAAAGGTCATTCTGGGTGATGCCGGTCTTGGGGGACTTACTTCACAGGAAGACTTCGACTATGTAAGAAATCTCGGATGCAAGATGTTCACCGTAGGTTCCGACATGGCTCTGGTAAAGAAGGCCCTCAATTCAAAGGTTGCTCAGTTTGCTGAGATGAAAGCAAACAAGTAATTTTTCCCATAACAATCCCAGCTCTGGACCCGGTGGAGTTTCTGCCGGGTCCTTTTTCGTTATTCGGGTAGTTTCTTTTCCTGAGTGCTCTTGAAGTAATCGAAAGCGAATTCCATGAATGACAGGGTTGCTGAGTTCTTCTCATAGTCCTTGTTCCAAATCATGTAGTCGTTTCTCTTGACGTATTTCTTCTTTTTGTCCAGAAGCGGGTAGATGTTCAGCCCCTCGATTCCTTCATAAACATCCGAAGAGATGATAATACTGTAGCCAAGACCTTCTTGAACCATCTGAACACAGGTCGCAATATTCGGAACAATCATTGCAATTGTCGGTGAGATGGCATAATTGTCCCTCCACCAGTTGTTTATGAACATCTTGGCACTGTCGCTCAATGCGGCATCAATTCTGGGGAGATAGGGGAGCATTTCCATTTTTATCGGATCTCTGGACACAATTGCGGCATATTCTGTTCTGATTACGGCTTTCTCGCATTTTGTCCAAGGTTCTCCTCTGATGAATCCAAGGGAAGTAGATCCGTCATAAACTTCTTTTGCGACGGTGTTGCTGCCGCTGAAACGCAGTCTGTATTGGACATCCTTGTTCTGATCTTTGAAGATTCCAAGCATTTTCGGAAGGAAATGCGTTACAAGTGAACCTGCTCCCATGAGGGAGACAGTATTGTCATGCTGTTCCTTGAGGCCTTGGAGCTGGAGTAGCTCGGTCCTGTAGTTCTCCATAGCAAGAGAGGCAAAGTGCACGAGATGTTCGCCTTCGGGGGTGAATTCAACTCCTTTTGTATTTCTGTTCACGAGAATTACACCCAAATCGTTTTCGAGCCTGTGAATCCATTTCGTCAATGCAGGCTGGGTGATATAAAGACGTTGTGCGGCAGTAGTTATGCTGTTGCTGTTGTACAGCTCTATCAGCATCTCATAGTCAAGGTATTTAAGCATATTGCCATTATAGCATATGGCCTGGAATAAAACCTGATATCTATATCAAGGAATTACAATAGCTGGATTGATTCAGAGAGAATTATGATGAAGGTTTTTGACAGTAAACCTACAGATACCTTCCCAGCACCTCGGCAATCTTGTCGGCAGCTTCCTCGATTAGGGGGCGGCTGATGTTTGCCATGAGGCTGGTGCGGATGAGACACTCGTTCTCGGCTGTGGCAGGCGGAAGAACGGCGTTGACGAATACGCCTTCCTCATAGAGGTCATGCACGATGCGCAGCGTGGTGTATCTGTCTGTCGTGTAGATCGGGACAATAGGGGTGAGGGTTTCCTTGAACCTCACGCCACGCTCCTTGAGGGCGCTTCTGAGCCATGCTGCGGCAGTTGCAAGCTGGTCCTTCAGTTCCGGATGGGCTGCAAGGTTCTCCAGCGCGGCAGTAGCCGTAGCTGCATTTGCAGGGGTAAGGCTTGCCGAGAAAATGTAGGGTCTGGACATGTGGCGCATGTAGTCGATGACCGGTTCCGAAGCAACTGCAAAGCCTCCGAGGCTTGCAAAGGACTTGCTGAAGGTTCCCATGATGATGTCCACCTGGTCCTCGAGGCCGAAGTAGGAGGCGGTTCCTCTGCCGCCTTCGCCGACTGTGCCGACTCCGTGGGAATCGTCCACCATGATGCGGGCGTTGTATCTGTGTGCCAGATCCACGATGTCAGGGAGTTTGGCGATATCGCCGCTCATGGAGAAGACTCCGTCGGTTACGATGAGCTTGGGGGTATCGGGACCGAGCTTCTGGAGCACACGCTCGAGGCTGTCCATATCGTTGTGGAAGTAGCGGACCATCTCGGCGTAGGAGAGCTTTGCGCCGTCGTAGATGCTGGCGTGGTTCTCGCGGTCGCAGATGATGTAGTCGCCCTTGGTGCAGATGGCGCTCAGGATGCCCAGGTTGCTCTGAAAACCGGTGGAGAATGTCATTGCCGCTTCCTTGTGCAGGAATGCAGAAAGTTCCTTCTCGAGCTTGAGGTGAAGATCCAGGGTTCCGTTGAGGAATCTCGATCCGGAGCAGCCCGTTCCGTATTTTTCCAGGGCCATGATGCCGGCATCAATCACGGATTTTTCGGAAGTCAGTCCGAGGTAATTGTTGGATCCCAGCATGATGCGGCGCTTGCCTTCCATGATGACTTCGGGGGCCTGGCGGGACTCGAGACAGTGAAAATATGGGTATATATTGGCACTGCGGGCTTCCAATGCCTTCTGATAATTGCTGTTTTTGTCTGAAAACTTGTCAAAAAGATCCATGCGGTGATTGTGCTGAATCTGTCGTTTCGTGTCAATGTGTCATACAAAAATTTAATAAATTATAAATCCGGCAGATCAGCGAATTCGTCATGCTTGCGGGCGGCCCTGATGTCCTTGCGGAACAGGCCGTGGCGGTTGCAGTAGCAGTAGAGCTTTGCTTTGGGAGAAACCGGAAATCTGGCCTGACAGTACCATTCGGGGTAGGTCTTGGCTATATGGACCGCATCGCTGCCGACGCAGGACAGGAACGAGATGTAGTGGCTTTTTGTCATCTCGTGCTCGACGGTCACATAGTATTCGCCGTCGGATTCCTCGTACTCGATCATGTGGTCGTCGTCGCAGATTTCGCTCTCAAGGGCGGGAAGGTTTACTCCGCAGCAGGAGACCTGTGCGTTTCCGGCGGCAGTGATGATGTTCCCGCAGACCGGGCAGACGTGGAATGTGGATTCGTTGATGTCGATTCCCTGGTTGGAATTGACTACCTCAACATCTTCCAGAAGCCGGTCGATTGATACTCCGAGGGCCTTGGCAAGGTCATTCAGCATGGAGATATCGGGATGGGCGGTATCATCTTCCCACTTGGTCACGGTGTCCCAGCTTACGCCGAGAGCCTCTCCCAGTTCCAGCTGGGACAGTCCCTTCTCCTCGCGGAGGTGAGAGATCCGCTCTCCCGTGATGTACCTGTCCATCAGAAAGCCCATTGCAGCAGCCTGTCAGAGCGATGCCCTGAAGATCGAGATGATATCGTCCTTGGTTAGCTCGACGAAAGTTCCGAAGCAGCCTGCGGCCGCCTTTTCTGCCATGATATCGAAGTACTCGTCATCGATTCCGAGTTCCGAGAGGGTGGAGGGCAGCCTCATGCGCTTGAAGAAGTCCTTTGTGGCGCGGATTGCATCGCGGGCGATTTCCATCTCTGTTCCTTCGGTGATGCCGAACACGTTTTTGGCATATTCTACGTATTTCCAGACATTGTCCTTGTTGAGGGCGAACTCCAAAAAGTGCGGGGTGAGGATGGCAAGTCCTTCGCCGTGTGTGATGTCATAGAATGCAGAGAGCTCGTGCTCCATGGGATGGACGCCCCAGCCGACACTGGCTCCGCAGGAGAGAAGCCCGTTGATGGCAAGCGACGAACACCACATCAGATTCGCCCTGGCCTCGTAGTTGTCGGGCTGCTCCAATGCTATGGGACCGTAGTTGATTAGGGTCTTGAGAATGCCCTCTGCCAGACGTGCCTGCAGGTAGGCTCCCTTTTCGTTGTTGAAGTAGTTCTCCAGCGTGTGGCTCATGATATCGGCCACGCCGGCGCTGGTCTGTCTTCTGGGGACGCTGTAGGTGAGAGTCGGGTCCAGAATTGACATTCTGGGAGCGAAGAAATCCGACCAGGTTCCCCATTTCTCGTTCTTGGTCAGGTCGGAGATGACTGCGAACGTGTCCATCTCGCTTCCCGTTGCGGCGATTGTGAGCACCGTGTAGATGGGAAGGCACTCTGAAATCAGTTCGGGTTTAATAACCAGGTCCCACGGGTCGCCGTCGTAGCAGGCACCGGCTGCAATGACCTTGGCGCTGTCGATTACGGATCCTCCGCCTACGGCCAGCACCATGTCCACCATCTTGCTTCTGCAGATATTCACGCCCTCGCGGATTGTCTGGATTCTCGGATTTGGTTCTATTCCGGCAAGCTCATAGACTTCCAGACCTGCATCCCTGAGGATCTTCATGGATCTGTCATAGAGCCCGTTGGCCTTGATCGAGCCGCCGCCATAGACGTAGAGTACCCTGTCCCCGGACTCCCTGAGGTCAGCCAGATGTGAGAGCTGGTCGATTCCGAAGTTTATGATCGTGGGGATGTTGTATGTGAAGTTCTGCATTGTCTCTCCTGCTGTCTTCCCATTTTACAATAGCTTGATTGAGTTCTCAAACTATTTCTGAGCGTTTGCCCAGATGTCCAGAAGCATTTTCCCGCCTGTGAATATGACAGCCAGCAGAACAATGCCTAGCAGGGCGGCGATGGTGATTCTCAGCCATAATGGGATACGGAAGTTCATGCCTTGATTCTAAAGCTTCGAAGCGCCGTTGTGAAGAAGGAACGGATAACAAAACCTGCTTGAATGTTCCCATCGTGCGATGTATATAAAAAGTATGAAAAAAGCGCTTGCAATTCTGTTTTTCGCCTTGCTTGTATGCACCGTACTCTATGCGTCGGACAATACCTCGTTCACAAGGGAAGAGGTTAAGAAGTTCCAGCTGCAGAATACCTTCATCGGTTTCGGAGTAGGATCCAGGCATCAGGGTGACCTCCAGACTGCAAAGAAGCTTCTTGCCCTGGATATCACCGGGTCGGCTCTTGCCGTCACCGGCGGTCTGAGCCTATGGGCAAGCATATTCGTATACAGCGGTTACAGGGCCATGGTGGGAGAAGTCACCAAGGCCGACATCTATGTCAGTGCCGGAATACTGGGGGCGGGGATCATTACCCTCATAGCCTCCAAGATAATGGGGCTCCAGTCTCCGTTGAGGTACTGATGATGGCCGATAATTGTAAATCAGGGGGAAAAATGAAGCCTATTGGAATAAAAGGGATTATCGTTGCCTTAGGGCTTGCCGTTCTTCAGCTCTTTCCGAGCTGTTTTGCAACCATTGATGCTCGCAGCAAATTCATGGATATCAACGGTCTTCTTCAGGTGGATTACAATGGAACCGTTCTGAGGGACCTCAGATATGGAGAGGGTGAGCGCGAGGTCTATGACCTCTATCTGCCCGAGGATACCACCGACCCGAAGGCCACGCACCTGATACTGTTCATCCACGGCGGAAGCTGGCAGAGCGGAAGCAAGAACGACGGCGAACTCTGGTGCCGCAACATCGCATCCAAGGGCTACACGGCAGCTACTATCAGCTACACCCTCAAGACCGAAACCACTGATACCAACATCATGTTGATCAACAGTCAGGTCAGGGCGGCAGTAGGGGCCATCAAGGCCAGGTGCGCCGAAGCCGACATCGGCATCAACCTCGTGGACATGGCCACCCACGGCTTCTCCGCAGGCGCCTGCCAGGCCATGATGTACGGCTTCAACACGGCGGAGGCGGACCCCGCACTTCCCGTGAAGTTCATCCTCCAGCAGTCCGGACCCTCGACCTTCGAGCCCTCCATCTGGCGCAACGGCGAGCTTCACAAGCTCATGCTCAAATCCACGGGCCTCAACGGTTCGAACAAGGCCGATGCCGCCTGGATCAGCCAGTTCTGCGGGGAAGAGGTCACGGAAGAAATGGTACGCGACGGCAGCGCCGAGGCCTACTGGAAAAAGGTTTCGCCTTACACCTACATTTCCGATGACAGTGTTCCCATCCTCTTTGCCTACGGCGTCCTGGACGGCATAGTGCCGCCTGCGAGCCGTCTTGTTCTCGAGCAGGCCCTAAAAGAGCATAATGTGACCAATGTGGGTCTTGTCTATGAGAAGTCAGGCCACATGCTCATATGCGATCCCGACAAACAGAGGCTGTTCATCGAGTACATGGACAAGTTCTGTGCAAAATACTTCCTCGGTGAGGATATTGAGATATGAAGATTGCATTCTGGATCTTCTACGGCATACTGACAACACTTTTTGCAGCTGTTCTAGAACTCAATCACAACACCATGTTGGGGTGGCTCATCTTTCTGTTCGTTGCAGCTGTGTTTCCGTTTTTCTTCAAACACGTGTTTTCAAAGATGTGGGTCCTCAAGCTCATCGCTTGGGTGCTCTATATCGCTCTCTTCTTTGCGGTACTGATTATATCCTGGCCTCCCGTTAAAGCTATTCCGGCTTCCGATGCTTCCAAGCCCGTGGCAACCGAAGCCATCCGTACACAGTTCGGAAAAGTCAGCGGGGTGTATACTGCGGACAAAAGCGTAGAGGTCTATGCCGGAATCCCGTATGCAAAGCCCCCGGTAGGGGATCTGAGGTGGAAAGCCCCGCAGGATCCCGAGCCTTGGGAAGGCGTTCTTGAGTGCGCATCCTTTGCACCCATGTCCATGCAGACCACAAACCTGCCCATCTATGACTCGCTTGTGCGCATAATCGGCTACCACGATTACAAGATATCTCTCAAGGACAACTTTATACCGCCTGTAAGTGAAGACAGCCTCTACATCAATGTCTGGAAACCTGCCGGAAAGCAGAGCGGATTGCCCGTTCTGGTCTATATCCACGGAGGTTCCTTACAGACTGGACAGCCCTGGTACAAGGATTACAACGGCGCGACTTTTGCAAGAAACGGTGTTGTCACAGTCAATATGGGCTATCGTCTCGGTGTGTTCGGTTTCTATGCAGACGAACAGCTTCTGAAAGAGGAAGGCACCACAGGCAACTACGGGCTTCTGGACCAGATCAAGGCCCTTCAGTGGGTCCGCGACAATATCGCCGCTTTCGGAGGAGATCCGGACAATGTGACCATCGTGGGTGAAAGCGCCGGCTCGGTGTGCGTGGATGCCCTCTGCGTGTCACCGCTTGCAAATGGCCTGTTCAGAAGAGCCATACTGGAAAGCAGCACGGTCTCTTCCGTCAATCCGCCGCACTCTTACAGGACACTGGAGTCAGCTCTCAAATCCGGAAGCTCGATGAAGGCCAGATACAACTGCTCTTCGGTAGAGGATCTGAGAAAGCTCGATGCTTCGACACTGGTCGGAGAGCTTTCTTCCCAGCATCACATCACCATTGACGGCTATGTGCTGCCGGCTTCTCCATACGAATTGAGAAAGCAGGGTGTTCACAATGAAGAGGCATTGCTGCACGGATTCAATCTGGAGGAGAGCGGACCGTTCATCATTTTCGGCAAGGCAAATCTCAAGAACTACGAGTCCAAGATCCGAGCCTACTTCAAAGATGTTGCCGACGATGTGCTTGCCGTCTATCCTGCAAGCACCAATGCCGAAGCCGACAGATACTGGGCCGAAGTCTACGGAGCCGTGTTCTTCAACTATCCGCACTACTGTCTCAACCGTCTGGCAGCAGAAGAGGGGATTCCGACCTACGAATATCTCTTCTCCAAGGATAACCGGAGTCTGGGCAGCTGGCACAGCGGAGAGCTCATCTATGCCTTCGGCAGAATCCCGGAGAAATCCAAGCTCTACAGCGATGCCGACCGTAGCCTGAGTTCACTGATGAACAGCTACTGGACCAATTTCGCAAAGACAGGCAATCCAAACGGTGACGGACTACCCGTGTTCGAACAGAACACTTCCTCAACCAGATTGATGGAGTTCGGAGACAACATAGGGATGATTGACGAGCCTTATCTCAAATTATACGAAATCATGGACAGGTGGCAGGGCTTTACGCTCTGACTACGGTCACTCCTTGGGTTCAGTGATCTCGGCAAGCAGTTCGGCAGCCTCGGCTGCATCTTCCGAACTGATGGATCCGGGTGCTCCGTAGCGGGCTCTGATGTAGATCTCCCTCAGCTTTTCCTCTGCCTCGGTACCTGATTCCAGATTCTCCGGATTCGGTTCCGGTTCATCTTCTTCGGCAGTGTTTTCTCTTGAGCGGTCCAACAGTTCCTCCGATGTGGTTCCCCTGTTGATCTGTATGCCGTTCTTTCTCAGGAAGGAGATGTACTGCCTGTAGATCATGCGGATCTTCATGATGTTGTCCAGATTGACCTTCTCTTCAGATGAAATCTGCCTGACTTCTTCACCGGTTGCGGACTTTTTCTTCTTCAGATATCTGTAACAGAAGAATCCTGCAGCACCGAGAACGATGACGCCTATGGCCACATACTCCCAGTGGAAGCCTCTGTCCTTTTCTTTGACTATCTCATCCAGCGGCTTGTCATCCTTCATGGTCTCTTCATCATAGACCTGCTGGCCGTTGGGACTGGTCACTGGCGCATACCCGATGGCGTAGTCGTTCTGGAAGCGGATCCGTTCCGACCTCAGCTCAGGGGCATGGGGACCCAGGGTAGGAGTTATCAGGGAGAAGAGGAAGGACAGAATCAGATAGAGAAGGATAAGCGCAGCGGCTGCAAAGCTGAAGGCTGCAAGGATGCGCCCCGCGTTCTTTGCACGCCATTTCGCATCAGGCTCGCCTGATCTCATCTCGGTCATGACGAACATTCCCATGAGTGCAAATGCCACCGTGAATCCCAGTACGCCGGAGAGGTTCATGGTCTGCCTGGTTTCCGGTACCACGGCAATATAGATCAGAAGGTAGATAAGGGAGATGAATACGGATGCGGAAAGAAGACCAATGTAGATTTTCCTGAACTTCCAGTATTCCTTCTCGAATTTTCCCATGGTCATGAAGACCGTGAAGTAGAGAAGGACTGCCGCAATGACGATGAACAGGACCCTGTAAATTACCAAGGCACTGAAAAACAGCGTTACGCCGAGCGCAGCAAGCGGAACAAGAGAGACAACAAGGCGGACGGCCCAACTCTTTGCCTTGGCGCTCAGCAGACAGACGATGGTACAGATTGCCGTGAAGAAAGCGAATAATCCGCTGGTATTGCCCAGAAAGGGCATGGTGCTGAGGATTACGAAAATGAAACATATGAAGCAGATTACTCTCAGGCTGGCAGGTGCCTTCATGCTCTTTCCTCCTTTCTGTCTGCAATTATGACGCAGACCTCATGATCCGAAACGCTTCTGAGCCTGTCCAGACTGTGCTTGCCGTCATTGTCCAGACGGGGTGTCACCAGAATATAGCTCCTGTTGCTGCGGTTTCCGGCGATGCACTTGTCTATGAGGTTCTCGAAGCTATTGTAGCAGACCGCTGTCGATATTCCTATTGTTCTCAGTATGGCACTCAGGTGTGCCCGTCCGAAGCCCTGCTGAAACTCGCGCAGGTCTCCGTTGGAAATGAAGGCGTAGGGGATCTTCATCTCCTCGAGCTTCTCGCATACGGTTCTTGTCAGTTCAAAGAGTTTCTCCATGTCCGCCATGGAGGCCTCGTTTCGTTCCAGATTCACTGCTATGGCCACATCGGTGTCCAGCGTGAAGTCATTCTGCTTGACCATGAGCTTTCCGGTCTTTGCGCTCTGGATCCAGGAAATCTTCTTCATGGGTTCATAGCCGGTGTATTCCCTGTAGCCGACAAGAAGGCTGGGGTCTTCCATGATGAATCGGCGGACCGAGATATCCCCTAGAAATCCGCCGAGGACATTAACCGGCGGGTCCGATTCGGCCATGGGTGCCGTGCAGATTATGGTTCTGTTGCCTTCCGTGGATGAGACAGATACATTCAGGCCAAGCAGGTCGCCTGCTTCAAGGTAGCATCTGCCCATGCGGTAGATTCCGCGCTTCTGCAGGGCTATGCGGAATCGGCCTCTGACTGTCTTGCCTCCGGAAAGGAAGTAGCTGTGGTCCACGCTGATGCCCGTGAAGCTGCGGGTGACGTGTTTTTCTGCCCATTTGCTGTCTTCAAGAATACTGATTCCGCCTTCGAAGGAGAATGAGACGCCGAGGTAGAAGATCGGGAAACGGCCGGTGTTGGTCACGGTGTAGCTGACTGTGATCTGCTCGCCGGGTTCGGCCATGAGCATGTCCAGGTCATAGCTGATGACCACATGCTTGAGGGGTTTCCTGAGGCTTATGATCTCCAATACGATGGCGGCGGCCAGCAGACCGATGAAGACGAATCCAAGCATCAGCTCTGCTCCAGAGGTACCTCTATGTCTTCAAGCATATTGCGTACGAAGCCCATGTTGCCCAGGTGGCTTCTGCCCGAGAGCATGATTCTGTGGGGCAGGACCGCCATGGCTTCCTTCTTGACGTCCTCGGGGATGACGAAGTCCCTTCCGTTGAGGGCGGCGTGGATCTGGCTGGCCTTGTAGAGGGCAAGCGATCCGCGTGTGGATACTCCGTTTACGAGAAGGCTGCTGCTTCGCGTGTATTCGATTATCTGCATGATGTAGGCGGCAATCTCATCGCTTACGTTCACCTGACTGAAGGCCTTGCGCATCTGAAGAACCTCGTCCGTGCTGACTACCTGCTCCAGATTCTCGATGATCCTGATGGTTTCCTGGCGTCTGAGGATGCCGATTTCCTGATCGCGCGTCATGTAGCCGAGGGAGAGCTTCATGAAGAATCTGTCCAGCTGGGCTTCCGGAAGAGGGAAGGTGCCGTAGGATTCGACGGGATTCTGTGTTGCCATGACCATGTAGGGCTCTTCCAGACGGTAGGTTGTCCCGTCTATAGAGAGCTGCTTCTCTTCCATGACCTCAAGCAGGGCGCTCTGGCTTCTGGGAACGGCTCTGTTGATTTCGTCTGCAAGCACTATATTGGCAAAGAGGGGTCCCTTTCGGAACTCGAACTCTCCCTTCTTCTGGTTGTAGAAATTGATGCCCGTAAGGTCGCTTGGCATGAGATCCGGTGTGAACTGGATTCTCTTGAAATCCCCTCCGATGCTCTTTGAGAAGGCACGCAGGAGCATTGTCTTTCCCGTTCCGGGGAGATCCTCAAGCAGTACATGTCCCGAGGCGATCAGGCAGATTATGATCTGCTCCGTTACATCCTCCTTGCCCACGATTACCTTGGAGCAGTTGGATATGAGTCTGTCCTTGCAGCTAGTGAAAAGTGTAGTGTCCATAGATTTCTCCATTATTCTTCAGGTGCGCTCAGTGCAGCCTTGACTCTGGTATAACCTTCATCCGAGAGCAGTACAAATGGTTCCAGGGTAGCCCAGACGGCTTTTCCGCAGGATTCAAGGCCTGCGATTGACATTATGGTGGTAGAGGCGAGACAACCGTCATGGTTGTCTATGTAAAGGGTCGACCAGGCACGGTATGAATTTGCGAACTCGTTGATTACATAGAGTACGTACAGGTAGTTGTCATCATCCACATAGACATCGCTGAACCAGAACATCTCGACGTTATCGACATCGAAATAAACCCGGACATCCTCGCCGTATACGAATCCGCTGGGGGTGAGGGCAACGTAGTAGTCTCCGGCATTGTCCAGGAAAACCCCGTAATAGTAGAATCTTGAATCCATGATTCCGTTTTCATTCATGTAGTTGATGAAATCGGTGACTCTGGTATCCTTGACTTCGTTGAGGTCCATACCAAGGTTTATGGCCCCGGCAAAAAGCGCTGTCATTGCCAGAACGGCAACGAGCAGCAGTGAAGCGATGACTTTCATAATATCTCCTCTATAGCTATATTATTGTCGATAAGCTCTCAATGCAAGGTTCGTTTGTAACGACCCGAAGGAGTAATCGGATGAGGAAATCCGCATTTGCATCGTTGGTTCCGATCTTTTTGGCTCTTTGTCTTCTCGTTTCCTGCAGGGCCGACCTCTTTCCCGATGACGTCACCGATCCGGTCGCCGGCTCCACCGAAGTCGTGGGTATCCCGTCATCCAAGACCAAGGTCATCATCCTCTCAGGCCAGTCCAACGCAGCGGGAGTCTCATTGGTAGAAACGCTTTCGGAGGCCGATGCCGCTAGGTATGCTTCGGGTTTCGAAGATGTCCGGATCAGTGTGACTAACGAGGTTTCGGGACACAACTCCGACGGTTTTGTCAAAACTACGACGGGGTGGGGCGATAATACCGAAGGCCTTCTTTTCGGTCCTGAGGTCGGGCTTGCCGAAGAACTGTCCTCATCCTTTCCCGGGGAGAAAAGCTACATAATCAAGTATTCGTGGAGCGGTGCCGGTCTTGAAGACAAGTTCCTTCCGGGCAGAACAGGGTACCAGAATCTTTGTCGGGCAATCGACGACGGGCTGGAGATTCTGCGCAATCAGGGTCTGGACCCCGAGGTCGTTGCCTTCTGCTGGATGCAGGGTGAGTCCGATGCCTGCTTCATATCTACTGCAAAACATTATGGGAACAACCAGAAAACCATGGTCAACAGCCTTCGCGAACGCTATGGCGATTTTCTTTTCCTGGATGCCGGAATCTCGACATCCTGGACGTACTATGCCCGCGTGAACAACGAAAAGAAAAAGGCGGACTGCTCGCTCGGCCGCTGTGTGTTCATAAATTCGAACTACTACGGCCTCAAGGTGTCCGCCTCGGATCCTGCTCATTACGATGCCCCGTCCATGATCAGGCTGGGGCATCTGTTCGGGGAGCAGGTTTCCCTGCATATTGTAACCGATTACTGATAGGTCTTCAGAAGAGAGTAGAATACCTCCGGATAGTGGCAGCTGACGCAGTACAGGAGGTTGTTCTTCAATGGCTCATTCACGGCAAAATTCGCCGCACTGGCGAAGAGCGTCGCATTGTAGAACAATCCGTGCAGGAGGTCGCAGGCATTCTTCAGTTTTGCATCGTCGTAGGTTATGCCGCTTTCATCGAGAATCTGCTTAAGACCCTTTGTGGTCTCATCTCCGTTATAGAACCCGTCGGTATCTGTCCAGGTGCCTACCAGAGACAGCGCGGCTATCATATCGATCTCTCCGGTTTCGGGATTCGTGACTTTCTGCTTTCCGTATTCAGCCAGGGCGTTGAGTCCGGTTCTCTTGCTCTTCATGAGGACTTCCAGAAGATAGGTCAGCTTCTCCTGGACGCTTGAGCAGAATCTTGCTCTGCTCTGAAGACTCGGGACAATCCCTTCATAACCTTCCTGGTGTTCCTCGCATTCGCACAGGATCTGTGACAGGAAGTAATCCAAAAATTCTGTCGGGTCTGCGTAGCCTTCTCCCGGGGTAAAGTCGGGCATGGTTATCTCTTCGCCGATGACCTGATGGAGTGCCTCGTTGACAGTCTCGGGAGTAGCGTCCAGAACAATGTCGACACCGGGACGGACAAGTCCGTAGGAAGCCGGAACAATACCTGCAAGCAGATCGGCTTCGACCACGATATTGTGGATGCACTGATACTCCTTGCTGTTCGTTGCAAGAAGCGATCCGGCAGATTCGAACGAGTATGCGAACAGATCGCTCTGTTTTACTTTCAGCTCGTTCTTGTCGATGATATTGTAGGCAAGGACATCCGCCAGTGCCGCGGCACGTGAATAACCGGTTACCCAGATCTTGAGGTTCCTATCCTTGAAGTTGGTTTCGACATACTGCTTGAGTGCCGCATAGGCCTTCTCTGCTGCAAGATGGAAGCCCTTGTGGTTTCCGTCGCATTCCGAATCCTCTCCGATGGTCAGATTGCCTGCCCATTCTACATCGTAGTCGATCCAGTTCATGTAGACGGCAATCAGCTCATAGTCATCGACCTTCCTGTGTCCGAAGACATAGGAGCATCCGAAGATGTCGGTGTCATCGTTCCAGTGCTGATAAATGGTATCGAAACACATGGCGTTGAACGACTTGATGACATTGTCACGTTTCGTGGATGCGGCCAGGGTGCAGGAGAGCAGGGCAAGGTCCTTGTCGAATGTACAGGCATCCTTGCGGAAAAAATCAGTCTTGTAGATGTTTTCGACAGTGGCCTTCTGGCTTGTGGTCATGACATCGATTTCGCTTGAGAATGTGATCTCATCCGCAACCGGCTCGACCGGAGCAGGTTCCTGTTTACATGCCATTGCGGACAATGCGATGAGAACCGCAAGAGCCGCAGCGATGATTCTGATAGAAAGGTTTCTGTTCTTCATGAGCCTCATCATATAACAATATTGAGATTAATTATAACTACCTGCTTAGATTATATGCATGAAAAGCCAACTATTCACGAAAAAAGAGCCTACGATGTGATAGAATGCAGATATCGGAAAGGAAAGCCGTCATGTTGTTCAAGCGAAGAAATGAAACAAAACAGGAGACCTATGACAGCGAAAGGAGCTATCCCGCAATCCGCAGCAGCATCTGCACGGGTGAGAAGGTCGCAGGCTTCAGAAGCAGGGAAACAGGCGCTTTCACCGAGATAATGCTGATTTCATCCGACAAGGACCTCGATGCCTTCAGGACCCGATATGGAATAACCGGCGACATCGAAGTCTTTTACTGATTGGTTGGCAGATAATTCATCCTTTGTGATATATTAAGCATACTAAGAAAACATCAGGAGCAGAAAATGAAGATTACAGACGATATCATCTACGTTGGCGTAAATGATCACGAAATCGATCTTTTCGAGGGCCAGTACGTGGTTCCGAACGGAATGGCATACAATTCATACATCATCATGGACAAGAAGATTGCCGTGATGGACACTGTCGACAGGCGTTTCACGCACCAGTGGCTGGACAACATCCAGAAGGCACTGGGAAACCGCAAGCCCGACTATCTTGTGGTCCAGCACATGGAGCCCGACCACTCGGCCAACATCGCCAACTTCATGAAGACCTATCCGGGCACAACCGTAGTGGCATCGTCAAAGGCCTTCCCGATGATGAAGAACTTCCTCGGGGACGATTATGCCTCCTGCCGCATCGAGGTGGGCGAGGGCAGCAAGCTCGAACTCGGAAAGCATACCCTGAATTTCGTCACCGCACCGATGGTGCACTGGCCCGAGGTCGTGATGACATATGACAGCACGGACAAGGTCCTGTTCTCCGCCGACGGTTTCGGCAAGTTCGGAGCCCTCGATGCAGATGAGGACTGGGCTTGCGAGGCTCGCAGATACTATTTCGGCATTGTCGGAAAGTACGGCGTTCAGGTGCAGAATGTCCTGAAGAAGGCAGCCGGTCTCGATATCTCAATCATCTGTCCGCTTCACGGACCCGTTCTCTCGGAGAACCTCGGTTACTACCTGAATCTCTACAACATCTGGTCTTCCTACGGCGTGGAGAGCGAGGGCATCCTGATTGCCTATACATCGGTCTACGGCAACACGAAGAAGGCAGTTGAATTGCTCGAGCAGAAGCTGAAAGCCAACGGATGCCCGAAAGTCGTCGTCACCGACCTTGCCCGCGATGACATGGCCGAGGCCGTGGAAGATGCCTTCCGCTACGGGCGCCTGGTCCTTGCATCCACGACATACAATGCCGATGTCTTCCCGTTCATGCGCACATTCATCGAGCATCTGACCGAGCGCAACTACCAGAACAGAACCGTTGCAATCATCGAGAACGGCTCCTGGGCTCCTCAGGCCGCCAAGGTCATGACAGGTCTTCTTGCAAATTCCAAGAACATTACCTTCGCCCAGAACACGGTGCACATCAAGAGCGCACTCAACGATGAGAGCAAGGCCCAGATAGACGCCCTTGCAGCCGAACTCTGCAAGGACTACATGGCCCGCCAGGAGGAGACTGCAAACAAGAACGACATGAGCGCACTGTTCAAGATCGGATATGGCCTCTACGTCATCACCTCCAACGACGGAAGACGCGACAACGGCATGATCGTGAACACCGTCTCGCAGGTTACCAATTCACCCAACAGGATCGCCGTTTGCATCAACAAGCAGAACTACACATTCCACGTCGTTCAGCAGAGCGGAGTGATGAACCTGAACTGCCTCTCCGTTGAAGCTCCGTTCTCCGTGTTCGAGCGCTTCGGATTCCAGAGCGGCCGCAATGTGGATAAGTTCGAGGGTTCGGACTTCGAGGATCTCCGTTCTGACAACGGGCTGCGCTTTTTGTCCAAGTACATCAACGCCATGATGAGCCTCAAGGTCGAGCGCTATGTGGATCTGGACACCCACGGAATGTTCATCTGCACCGTCACCGAGGCACGCGTGCTGAGTGACAAGGAGACCATGACCTACAACTACTACCAGTCCAACGTGAAGCCTAAGCCCAAGACAGAGGGAAAGAAGGGCTGGGTTTGCAAGATCTGCGGCTATGTCCATGAAGGCGAGGAGCTTCCGGAAGACTTCGTCTGCCCGCTCTGCAAGCATGGTGCTGCGGATTTCGAGCCGATCCAGTAAAGCATGGAAGCAATAAAGACCACTGAACTTACAAAGAACTACGGTAAAGCCCGAGGAATAATCGGGCTGAACCTTTGTGTCGAGGAAGGGGAATGCTTCGGTTTCATCGGACCGAACGGAGCCGGAAAGTCCACTACAATCAGAACCCTTCTGGGTTTGATTTCCCCATCCTCGGGAACTGCAAGTGTTCTGGGAAAGGATATCGTTGCTGAAAAAACAGCTATCCTGAAGGAAACAGGCTATCTTCCGTCTGAAGCCGTGTTCTATGCCGGCATGAAGGTGAAGGATATCCTGAAGCTTTCCGCTGATCTGCGCGGCATGGACTGCAGCAGGGAGGCGGATATTCTCTGCGAACGGCTTCAGCTGGATACGTCGCGCAAGGTCGATGAGCTTTCGTTCGGCAACCGCAAGAAGGTAGCCATTGTCTGCGCTCTGCAGAGCAAGCCCTCGCTCCTGATTCTTGACGAGCCTACCGGAGGCCTGGATCCGCTGATGCAGCGCGAGTTCTTCGAGATAATCCGCGAGAGAAACAGCCGGGGTGCAACCGTGTTCCTTTCAAGTCACATCCTGACCGAGGTACAGCACAACTGCAGCCGTGCTGCAGTCATCCGCGAAGGGCGCATCATCGCCTGCGACAGTGTGGACGCTTTGGGAAACAGCAATGCCAAGCGCATTTCCGTGACCGGGCAGGTGGATCTTGGCGATTTGAAAGGAATCAGGGATCTCAAGGAGGGAAGCACGACATCTTTCCTTTTCAGCGGAGACATGAACCTGCTTTTGAAGAAGCTGGCCCGGGGCAATGTTTCGGACCTGAGCGTTTCGGAACCGGATCTGGAGGAAATCTTCCTGCATTACTACGGGAAAGGGGGTGACGAGTCATGACGATTGCAAGACATGAACTCAGACTGGGCAGAAAATCATTTCTGATCTGGCTCTGCTCCCTGAGCCTTCTTCTTGGCATATGCATCTTCCTTTTCCCCGAGATGAAGAAGGAGATGGATACCATCAGCGAAATGTTCTCTTCCATGGGTGCATTCACTGCGGCGTTCGGGATGGATAAGCTTAATTTCGGAACCCTTGTCGGATACTATGCCATAGAGTGCGGCAACGTCCTGGGTCTCGGCGGAGCCTTCTTTGCATCGCTCTGTGCGGTATCGATCCTCAGCAAGGAAGAGAAGGAGAGGACCGCTGAGTTCTTGCTTACCCATCCTCTGGGAAGGTTCCGCATAATCACCGAGAAGCTTCTGGCTGTCCTCATCCAGGTGATCCTGATGAATGCGGCGGTATTCCTCGTTTCCATCGGTTCCATGGCTGCGATAGGTGAGAGCATTCCGTGGAAGGAGGTGATCCTTCTCCATCTAGCATACCTTCTGATGCAGATCGAGCTTTCCGGAATCTGCTTCGGAGTTTCAGCCTTCATCAGGCGCTCGAGCCTGGGAATTGGCCTCGGCATTGCGATATTGATGTATTTCCTGAACATAATGGCAAACATCACGGACAGTGTGTCGTTCCTCAAGTACATCACGCCGTTCGGATATTGCGATGGCTCGGCAGTAGTTTCCGACCTGAGTCTCGATGCGGTCAAAATCTGCATAGGCATGGCCATCGGCCTTGTAGGTGTCTGCGTTGCATACATCGAATACGGCAGAAAGGATATCCACTGACAGAAATGAGCAAGATCAGGCTTTTCCATACCGGGTATCTCGAAATCAGGCAGCCGGACATCCGCCACGGAAGGAAAAATGCGGATTTCGGACAGGGCTTCTACCTTTCTCCGAGTGATGAGTTCGCGGGAAGATGGGCAAAGGAAAGACGGGGTGCTGCCATAATCGTCAACACCTATGAGCTTGAAACGGACGGTCTGAAGATAAAGCATCTTGAGAGAGATTCCGAATGGTTCAGATACATATTCTCCAACCGCAGGGCCGCAGACCTTTATACGGATTACGATGTGATCATAGGTCCCATTGCAAACGACACCATCTATGACACCCTCGGAATCTTCACCAGCGGATTCCTTTCGGAAGAACAGGCCCTGGAACTCCTGAAGATCGGCCCCTGCTATGAGCAGATTGCCCTCAAGACGGATAAGGCGGCTTCCAATCTTGAGTGGAAATCGTCCAGGGTACTGGAGCACGGAGAAGTCGAAAGCTTCTCAATCAGGCTTCAGAAGGAAGAGGACGAATATCTCGCTGCCGTAGCAGGGGCGATGGCAAGTGATTGACCTGTTGTACGATACAAACAAACGTTTTCTTTTCTATTGAGAAAAATGTCTCCAATTATTGTCCGTCATCAACCCCCGTGTTGGATTTGCTCCAACATATGGGGGTCAGTTCAGAAAGGTTGAGCTTTTTATTAGAATTGAATCCACTTCTGTCGAATAATTGCACCCTTTTTGCTCATTTTTAGAGCATGTAACATAATTTGTGTAAATGGCCAAAGTGATATACCGTTAAAGGAGGCGGGACACAAATGGCCAAAGAAAAAGAGCAAAAGACAGAACGGCAGTTGCTG
>JAFUXI010000011.1 GCA_017470995.1 Spirochaetales bacterium | reverse complement strand
GGTAAATGTTCCTGGCGGAATCATTTTACCACTGCACGCCCCGGGTTCGAGTCCCCGGGCGTCTCTTTTTCCTTGTTTTGGTCATAAAAGAAGGGCTGTAACCCTCAGCCGGCAAAACCGACTTTTGTTACAGCCCCTTTACCATCTTCGAACAATGACTAGAACAGGAAGCGGGCGCTGAGAACCAGCTGGAAGTCCTTGGCATCCACGCCTGTGACATTGCCGTAGTTCTTGATGCTCACCAGATCAGCCTGTGCAAGGAGCTGCAGCCAGGATGCGGCCTTGTAAGTGACGTTGAGTCCGATTACGGTGGTCTTCTCGACATCAAGCACTGCTCCTGTCTTGTATGCGTATTTTGCATTGTATGTAGTGTGCTTGGTTGTCGGAGAGGACTTCTCGTACTGATAGTCTTCATCGCCTCCGATTCTTGTCCAGGCGGTCCACTGGTCGTGGGTTCCGTGGGCCATGAAGAAGAAGCTTCCTTCGATGCTGAGCTTCAGGTCGGTAGTCGTCCAGCCGGCCTTCACGTTGGCCACCACTGCATCGGGTCCGTAGGTGTAGCCCAGGAAGTACTCGTCATAGGTGATTCCTGCTCCTACGGATGACCAGTTGCGGATTGCAACAACATAGTTGAGGCCGTAGTTGCCGTTGCCGTCACGGATTCCGTCCCTGAGATAGAGATATGGATCTGTCTTGGCAAATTCGGCACTGGCGTGGAAGATTCCGTTTCCGAGAGTGAATGCGCCCTTGGCTCCGAAGAGGAATCCCATGGCTGTCGGGACGGTCCTGTTGGTTTCCGATGGCGGAGTCTCAATGCCGGGGAATGCAATCTCGTCTACGATCCATTCGCCGTAGACGTTGATGCCCTTGAACGGGGTGTAGTTGAACTCAAGCGTGAGAGTGGAGTTTGAACTCCAGGCGATGTAGTTGTTGTGGTTGAAGTTCAGCGGGTTGAGTGCGCGCATATCGATGGAGTTGTCCTCCGACATGTACATAAGCCCTTCTGTTGCGGCGAATGTGAACTTGTCCTTGAGGAACCTGAGCTCGAATCTGTGTCCGATGTACATGCTCAGGCCTCTGTACGGATGATGGTAGCCGTTGTCCATTCCGTGCCACTCGGGAGTGCCTCCGCCTTCCTGGTTGTCCCAGTAGTTGATCGGGTGCGGGAAGAAGCTTGTCAGGAAGGTGTACTTGAAGTTTTCCGTGTAGCTTGTGATCTTTGCATAGTTCTGCCAGGGCATGTCGTCACTGATCGAGAGGTTTCCGCTTTCACCGGGACCCCAGGAGAGACGGTCACGTCCGACCTGGATGTTCCAGTTCTCGCCGCCGGCCGAAAGGAAGGCTCTGTAGGGCCAGTTGCCGTCGAAGTATGCCAGGTTGAACTTCAGATGCTTCAACCCCAGGATGCTTGTCGAGAACTTGCTGATTCCGAGCTCCTCGGTGTAGTACTCGTCACTGTGCCAGCTGTTGGCAACGGTTCCCTGGAAGAGAGCATAGAAATGATCGGTTGCGAAGGTCTCGAGCTCGAAATTGAGAGTAGGCTTCTGATCTTTCTCGTCGTAGACCCAGTGGTTGCCCTGGAAGGCCTTTTCGGTTATGTCATGTCCGTTGGAACGGGCTGTTCTTTCGGGACCGTCGGTGTTGGTGTGGAAATAGCCTTCAAGGTTGAAAGAACCGTTGAAGTTGAATCCCACCTTGTTCCAGTCAGCCTTCGGTCTGGCAAAGACAGAGTCCTTTACTGTATCGTACACGGCTTTCTGAGCATCGTTGAGGGCATTGTAGTCCAGAACCTCGAGCATCTTGGCAAGTTCGTCCGCGCTCCACGGTCCGGTTGTGGACGGGAGACTGTGACCCTGGATCAGATACAGGTAGCTGATTGCCTTGTATTCATCGCTTGTGATCGGGAAGATCTTCTGCATGTTGTTCGTCTCGGCAAACATAAAACCCACGCAGAACAGCGCTATCAGCGCTATTAAGGTAATTCTCTTCATGTCTAACCCCTTTGTTAATGATGTGGTTGTAAACCGACGTTTATTGTATACTACGAACCATGAAAAGAAAAGGCACTCTGATTTTCGGGTTGCTCCTGTTGCTTTTGGTCGGAATCTCCACTCTGGAAGCTGCTGATGTCATGCCTGTCAAAGCCATGATCTATCCGCTTGATTCTCCGATCTATGAGGATATGGATGCCCTCTATTCCCTGTGCGGATTTGCACGGCCTTCGACCAACCGTCCGTGGTCTGACTCCCAGGCAAGGCTGATTCTCTCCAAGGTGGATAAAGCAAAGCTCTCCGGAGTAGCCGCCGGTCTGTATGAGGCCATTCTCTCCGAACTGGACAAGGGCCTGAGGTGGAAGATCGGAGATGACTTCCAGCTGGATACAGGCATAGTGTTCGGTCTTGAAATGTATGCCCACTCAAACACCGCCGACTTCACTACGGAGGACGACTGGGAGCGCTCCTACCAGCAGCGTAAGAGCCTGATGCGGCTTCATTTCGATTTCACCAGCGGGGATTTCCTCTATACCACCAGCGACATCCACTACAAATGGAGCAGGGCGGACTACAACGACAACTACGGAAACTATCTTGCCGACTATGGTGCCTCAACCAACGGATACATAGCCTCATACAAGATGGACGATACCGCATACTATGTGAAGAAGTCATATGCCTTCAGTCAGGGTTTCTTCACCAGCTTCTTCATCAACACCATGAACTTCTCGTTCATCTGGCCCAAGAGGGCGGTCTTCTCCCTTGGCGGGGACAGGTGGAATCTTTCGGTCAACCGCGATGATCTGAGCCTCGGAAATGCCTTTTTCGGCAACCTGCTGGTGGACAGACATCACTTCAGCGACTATGCCCGCCTGACGGTGTTCGGCAACCACTTCAACTATGACTGGGTAATGCTGTACCTGAACACCACGGTGACGGACAACGAGCAGCATGCCACCACCGAAGGCCGCATATTCATGATCCATACGCTGCAGTTCAGAATCCTGGACAGGATCTCCATGACCATCAGCGAGAACGTGATGTACAAGTACAACACCTTCGACCTGGGCTTCCTGAATCCGGCCTTCATCTACCACAACCTCAACAACCGCAGCATGTTCAATGCCATTGCCTATGCGGAGGCCAACTGGGCAGTGGTTCCAGGGCTTGAAGTCTATGCCCAGTATGCGATGGATCAGGCCCGCGCTCCCCATGAGGGTGACAGCCAGAGCGATTCCTCGGGCATCGTGGCAGGAGCCAGATATACCTTTGCCCTCGGAAACGGGGTGTTGGCAAGCTATGCCGAATTTGCCCAGACGACGCCTCTTCTGTACCGACGCGATATCGTGGACTTCGTACGCGCAAACCGCTACTGGAGCCACAGCGCCCTGGACGGGTCTTTCGGCGGCGGACATGTGCCGTTCTTCGATTACATCGGTTTTCCGTACGGCGGAGACTGCAGGATGCTGGAGGTCCGAAGCACATACAAGGCGCTGGGTCACTGGTCTGTATCCGGTTTTGCCAGATGGTTCGACAGGGGCTACATGAACCTGTACAGAAGCCATAACAAGGACGGAAACAACGAAGGTGATGCAAATTATGCGGGCAAAACTCCATCCGGGGACATCATTTTTAGAAATGTTGTCTGCGGTCTGGAGTTCAAGGCAGACCTGGACAGGATCCTTTCATGGCCGGGAATAACATTCGAAGGCGAGCTGGATTGGCTGAACCGCTGGAACTACACCAAGGCTACGAAGCAGTATTCGGACCATCAGACCGATGTACAGCTGACCTTGGGCTTCTCGGTTTCGGTTTAATAAGGTAAAGTAACTTTTGGTTTCAAACGTTTGTTTATAAAACAAAAGGGTAAACATATATTCGGAGGAAATTATGAAGAAATTATTAGCGGCAATCTGCATCCTGCTCCTTGCCTGTGTCCTCTTCGCAGAGGTCAGGGGGGTCGTGAACTTCAAGCCTTACTTCAAGTTCGACAACACGCCTGCAGCGGGAGTGGAAACCAGCCCCAGGGCACTTACCTGGAAGCAGAACACGGGAAATCAGCTTGACGACTGGTACATGACAAAGCAGGACTACTGGCTTGAGGCATTCAGAAATCCCAGCATTCTGGATCTGGGATTCGTGGCCCAGGGCGACAAGTTCGGCGTCGTGTTCATCATGGACATCAGACAGGACACCCTGGCATATTTCAAGGACGGCAACAAGGGCAATTTCTCCAACATCCCGTTCTTGAAGCACATGATCGAGCTCAACTTCCCGCGCATGGGCTATATCGATTTCAAGTCGGATAACTTCTATGCATCGGTCGGTCGCAGACAGATCAAGTGGGGTCCGGCAACCTATGATATGGCACTTGCCGATTCCCAGCCGTTTTTGGACAACGCCTACATCCAGATCGACATCCCGATGAAGAACGGATGGAACTTCTGGTACGGCTTCACGGGCATTGCCTACAAGTACTTCCTCGGATACGGAAGATATATCGATACCTCTTACGTCAAGAACTACTTCACTGAAGACGACGACCATCCGACATGGGGCCCCAAGAGCACGTTCACGCACAAGTTCGCAATGGAGAACGAGCACCTGAGGTTCTCGTTCGCAGAGCTGAACGTTGTCTACGGCAAGGATCCGAGCCTTCTGGATTTCTCTCCCACGGTTGTCTGGCATGACAACTATCAGGATGATTTCTCCAATGTCATGCTGAGCTTCACGGGCGAGGCCAAGTACGGTCCGGTCAGGTTCTTTGCCAACTTCACGATGGACGACTACGATCTTCCGCACGAGAATCAGGGCGATGAGAAGTTCAACAGCGGAAAGCCCGCCGCAATCGGCGCAGTGGGAGGAATCGAGCTGAACCTGCTTGAAGGCGAAGAGGTCAAATCCTCGAAGTTCAACTATCAGGACTATGCCCTCAGGGAGAAGACCTTCAAGGTGAACACCGGCCTGAACATCGGCTACGAGATCTACTACTGCTCGAAGTTCATGTACAACAGAGGCTACGACGTAGGAAAGTTCACATCCCCGTACCAGTTCATCAGCTTCGCAGGAAGCGGCTACTGCTATGACGAGAACGCCTTCTTCCTCGGCTTCAAGTACGGACCGGACACGCTGCTGCACAGATTCTATGTCGAGTACAACAACAATCCGCTTAGCGCCTACCTGAGCGCAGAGCTCCTCAAGCGCGGTTCCTACGGCATCGACAGCACCTACACCAAGGAGTACTTCAATGCCAACCTCGAAACCCCGTATGACATCTCCGCACCGGTGACCACGGTTCTTCTGCTCGAGGCAGGCTGTTCCTACTTCCTGCAGGAAGGCTTCAAGCTCGATGCCCAGATCGGATTCACAAGAGACATCACGCACGGCACATCCGCTTTCAGGGCCAGTATCGGCGCTTCGATTGCAATCTGCGATGTAGACTGGAAGAACCTGTTCTGAGAAAGACGAACTGAAACAGAGCTCCTGTCTGACGGCAGGAGCTTTTCTTTTTGTAGCAGATTGTTGCAGAAAATGTGGTATAATTCCAAAAGAGGTAACCATGGGTTTTGAAGAGGTCGTAGGACCGCAGGGCGAAATCGGGCAGGACAAGGTCAGAAAGGAGTATGAAAAACTGACCCGGATGCTCATAGGCAGGAAGATCACCATTGCAACCATGGAAAGCTGCACGGGCGGTTTTCTTGCATCGCTACTGACCGATACCGAAGGTTCTTCCGAAGTGTTCAGGGGCTCCTATGTCACCTACAGCAATGAGGCGAAGATACTCAACGGGGTGCCGGAGGAAATAGTGGAGCGTTTCGGCGTCTACAGCGTACAGACGGCCGCATCCATGGCAGAGGCCTGCAGAAGATCCCTGAAGACGGACATCGGGGTAGGAATCACGGGTAGCTTCGGCAACGCGGACCCGGCAAATCCGGACAGTGTTCCGGGTGAGGTTTTCTTCTCGATTGCCGGTGAAGGGGGAACGGAGAGCTTCCATTGCACGGTTCCGCATCAGAGCTCGCGGTTTGGATACAAGCTCTACATGGCGGATGTGGTGGCGGCAAGACTATTTGAAATCATCGGACGATGAAAACGGAGGCAGATATGCAGATCAGTGAGATTATCAGAAAGGCAGTTGATGAAGCCAGACGCACGATGGGTGAAGGGCAGGGAGGTCCTTTCGGGGCCGCCATCATCGATCCCGAAGGAAAGATCTATGTTTCTTCCAATACGGTTCTGGGTTCCAAGGATCCCACCGCTCATGCAGAGGTCAATGCAATCCGCAAGGCCTGCCGCGAGAGAGGGAGCCATGATCTGACGGGCTGCGTCCTCTACACCACGTGCTATCCGTGTCCGATGTGCCTCGGCGCCGCCATCTGGGCCAACATCAAGGAAGTCTACTACGGGGCCGATTCCCTCGATGCCGCAGCAATAGGCTTCAGGGACGATTACATCTACGACTACATCCGCGGAGGCTGCAGGGATCTGAGCGTGCTCAGGCTCGAGCAGTTTGCCGAGAACATCGAATGCAAGAAGCTTTTCGGCGAATATGCAGAGGCCGAGAAGCAGATGTACTGAAGGCCATGTACATAAAAGCCAAGCCGGGCGACGACCTGAACAAGATTCTCAATACTCCCTCCGATGATCTGCTCACTGTCGAGTTTCCGTATGAGTGTGTTTTCCGACAGAAAGTCTTCATCGACCGGGACAACGTTCATGTCATAAGCAACGGCTCTAAAATTGTCTGGAACGACCACAACGGCATGAGACCGGGCTTCGGAACCGGTGCAAGCGCAACACTGACGGTGCGGTCGAAACACACAAGCTTTGATGGCCTGATTGTTGAGAATGACTTTGATTAATTGGGTAACAGTGCAAAACCAGGCGAGGATTCGGCCGTTATGATGGGTCGCCAGGCAGTAGCTGTCTTTACTAGGCCCGAGTACACCGATGCTACATTCACCCGCTGCACATTCATAAGCTGGCAGGATACCTTGTTCACCGACTGTGCAGAAAGCAGGTTCGAAGACTGCACCATCTACGGAAACATAGACTTCATCTTCGGGCGAAGCCATGCGGTTTTCGAGAACTGCACGATCATCTCTACCGGAACAGGCTTCGTATCAGCCCCGTCCACATCCGAAAACAAAGCAGAGGGTCTTTGTTTCAGAGGCTGCACCATAACCTGTACGGAGGACGTCCCCGACCGAAGCGTCTATCTTGCACGCCCGTGGCATCCCAGCGAGAGAGACGATACAAATTCCTGCGTAAGCTTCATCAACTGCCGTCTGGACAGGCACATCCACCCCGACCTATGGACAACCATGTGGGACAAAAAAGGCCACAACCATCTGCCGGAGGAAAACAGGTTTTCGACCGACGGTTGCAGCGATTTTTACATTGAATAAAAAATAGTGCTTTGTTATCCTTGGGGCACAATCATGAATACAGGAGGTCGTCATGGACCGTTCTTTGGTTGCGGAGAACCGCAGTACAGGTTATCTTTTCAATTCCAATCCCGTCATAAGGAGATTGTCCAAGGTTCAGGAAACCGATTCCGAGAACTGTTGTTCCTACAGGGGAATCCAGGTCAAGCTCATCTTCTTCATGCTTATGGTTTTTGCCGGAGTTGTCCTGAACATCGTAATGGCAGGCAGATGGGGAGGAGAAATCATCATGCTGGAAGAGCAGGGGATTGCTTTTACCTCACATGAGATCATCGCCGTTGTGATTGCAGGTCTTGCACTTATCCTTTCTCCGATTCTGGCAACCTTCATCAGAGTCACGATTCCCATAACCGGTGCACTGTTCTGTGCAAGCACGGGTTTTGTCATCGGTTGGGTTGCAACGACTTTCGGAAAAGAGTATGCACAGACCATATGGCTTGCTCTGATCATCACCGCCATCGTAGTAATGATGATGGGCTTCCTGTACTGGACCGGTAAGGTTCAGGTGACCAGGAAGTTCCGTACCGTTCTCATGGTTATGATCCTGTCATCGGTTTTTTCAGGTCTTGTAACTTTCATTCTCTCTCTGATCCCCGCTACAAGAAGCTTTGTCTCAGCTCTTGCCGAGAATTCTCTCCTGAACATCGTGGCAAGCGTCATCATGGTTGTAATTGCTGCCCTGTTTCTTCTGGTCGATTTCGATGAAATCAAGCGCTCGGTCGACGATGAGCTTCCGAAGAAGTACGAGTGGTCGGCAGCCTTCGGCCTTGCTTTCGGCGTTATCTGGCTGTTCTTCAAGATTCTCGAACTGCTCGGAAAGGCAAAGGGTAACAAGAACAATTGAAGCGGATTCTACTTGTTTCGGTTCTGATTCTGGTCTCTGTTTTCTCGGTAGCGGCATTGTCCGTGCGAATCGGTCTGGGCGCCGTGTCTTCCGCAGGTGTTTCGTTTGAATCCGGTCAGTGGGATTTCGATCTGGATGTCAGGAGCGTGTACCCTGTTTTCTCTCTTGCAGGGGCGCAGGTGCTTCCGAAGGTGATAGACGAAGAGGCTGATGATGCACACTGGAGAGAGCTGAGCTCCAACCTGTTCAACGGAATGGGAGCTTCGGCTTCCTTCAGGTTCCTGCAGTCGGAAAAAAACAGCCTTGCAATCGGACTGGATCTGGTTGCCGGCCTTACGAAAGACGGCAGGGATTCGCTTGATTTCCTGCCGGTGTATGAGAAAGCGATCTTCGCTTTTCTGGCGTTACAGCTGAGATACTCGTTCAATATCAATGAGCATCACGGACTGTTCGTGTCTGTTGCTTATCCTTTCTGCGGCTGGCTGCATGTCTGCGAAGTTCCGGACAACAATGACGGCTATGCCATCGATACGGAGCTTTGGGTTCCGTATTCGTTCAAGCAGATCGAGATCAGCCGCGATATCGATAATCTCGCTCTTTATGCGACAGTAGGTCTGGTAGCGGCATCGCTGCGCTTCGGGTACGTCTATTCATTCTAGGAGGCCATATGAAAAGAAGAGTATTTAAGGTATCGGCCTTTTTTGTGATGATGGCGGTCCTGATGCTTGCAGGTTGTTCGAATGAGCCTGCATATATGGGACCTTCTCCTTATGAAAGCGTTGTCGTGGTAGGAATAGACGGCGGCGGAGAGCTTTTCCATGACGGCGACTGCGTGCTGCCGGAGTTCGCTGCCTTCTTTGCCACCGATGGGGTGTTGGCGTACAACTTCCGCTGCGAGACGCCTTCCATCAGCGCCCAGAACTGGGGTGCTTATCTGCACGGGGTGACTCCCGACAAGCTGGAGGTCGCGAACATCAAGATTGCCGTCCAGCGTTTCACGAACCGCAAATATCCGAGCGTGTTCCAGGCTATCAGGAATGCAGACCCGACCTGCGAGCTTGCTTCTTTCTGCACCTGGGCGCCGATAAATTACGGACTGATCGAAACCTCGGCCAAGGTGCATAAGGTCCCGGACAAGAAGTTCATGAACGAGCTCTATCTGGACGGAAGGAACCTCGAGCTTGTCCTCGATTACCTTGATAACCTTGATGGTACAAAGCCCAAGATGCTGTTCGTGCAGTTCGTGGACGCCGATGAGACGGGCCATAAGTACGGTTTCGGTTCACCCGAGTATATCGAAGAAGTGAAGAGAAGCCAGAGCTATGCGCTTGAGGTGTTCTCTAGGTTCGATCCGGAAAAGACCTTGTTCATTGTGATTCCGGACCACGGCGGAAAAATGGACGGAACCCATGGCGGAGATACTGATGAGGAGATGAGCATTTTCTTCGGAATCCGGGGAAAGACCGTAAATCCGGCTGCTCTGACATCCTTCAGGCCAATAGATCTTGCTCCGATGATCCTGAATGCACTGAACATCACCATTCCTTCGTCAATGGAGGGAGATCCTCACGAGAGTCTTTTCAATGAGTGAAGTCGGTCCCTGACCTTTCAGTTCAGATAGCCTTCGCGTGCCTTGACGTTGAAACGCTTTTCAATCTGATGCATGTCCTCATCCGTGATGGTCTGCTTCCAGGGCAGGTGTGCGATCTTCAGATACACTTCGGCGGCTTTCTCCGCCGTCTCGATAAGGCCGAAGGTCTCGTCCATATCCCTGCCTGCTCCGTAGATTCCGTGCTGCGCCCATACTACAAGGCGGGCGGTCTTCATCTTTTCCGCGGGTGCCATTCCGATTTCGTTGGTTCCGCAAACCATCCATGGCAGGACATTCACGCCTTCGGGGAAAACGAGTACGCACTCAGTGCACATCTGCCAGAGAGTGCGGGTGAATTCCTTTTCATCCAGGGAGTGAACGAAGGTCATGGCCAAAAGATTGTTCGGGTGGCAGTGAAGGATCACCCTGTTCTTGGGATCCTCCTTCAGCCGTGCTATGTGGCTCATCATGTGGGCGGGGAATTCGGAGGTAAACTTGCCGCCGTCGGTAAGACCCCAGAGAAGTTCCGCGGTCCTTCCCTTGTCCGCCACACGCACTATGCCCAGGTTCTTTGCCGGATCGTACTGCACGTTCTTGAAGTATTTGCCGGTACCTGTGACCAGAAAGCATTTGCCTTCAAGCTCCGGAGCCTCAAAGCCGGTGGGGATGGTTCGGATGACCTTCGAGAGGTCAAGATACTGCCCGAGTTCGCTCTCATCCAAAAGGACGGAAACATTGCCTCCGTTGCGCTCGTCCCAGCCGTGTGCGTACATGTTGGTGACCATGCGGACAAGCTCCACGATTTCATTCATCTGCAGGATATCTTTCATTTTTCCCTCTACGGATACTGTATTACTAGGAAAACCATACTCCATAGTCGGTTTAATTGCAATGTGGACATGTGATTCGGACTGCTTTAGAATGGACGCATGATCAACAACAACGGCAAAGGCGTGAGCATCGTTTTTCCCGACGGCTGCTATGACGGCTGCAGGGTTCTTTCCGAGTCTGCGATACATGACCTCGGTCTTGATTCGGTGTGCAGGAAGCTGTCCGACAAGGTCCAGGAACAGAACCTGATTCTGGATGTCATGTCCAGAATATGCGCTGATCCTGAAGTTGTCCGGTACAGGTTGGATGTATTCGAGGACATCTACAACAATCCGGCCTTCAGGGAGAGGATGCTTGAGATTCTGGACAAGATAGATTTCCTGCGTGATTACGGAAGCTTCCGCCGTGACAACGAGGAGACCTCGGGCACCTGGGATCTTGTCCACCGGCTGGAGGAGATCCGCGATTACATAGGCTATGTCGAGGCCCTCCAGGACTGCCTGGGCAAAGCAGATCTTAAGTCTAAGGGACTCAAGGATCTGATGGCCTATATTTCAGGTATCTATGAAGATAATGGATTTAAAGAGCTGAAACAGGATATCAATAACCTTAAAGCAAGCACATCGAACCTTAAGAGCGTGACTGTCGGAATCAACCTCAACGAGAGGTTCGAGGCCAAGGAGATAGGGCTGATATCGATCAACGGAAAACCTTTTACCAAGTCATCCGTACTTGAGAATTTCACAAGCCGAATCGCCGGCCGTGACAACCTGAATCCCGATGCTTCCTGGGACGGAAGTTCACGTTTTCAGCCGTTCACGCCCGACGGCTCTGCCGTCGACAGGCTGGCCGGCATGGCAAAGACCAAGATGATGCTCCAGAGTCCGATCTTCGCAATGACGCTTGCCCATGTCTCGGACAACGATATGGACAGGGAAGTGACCCGGCATATGGACAGGGTATCGGACCATATGCTGAGCAAGACCGTGAAGAACCTCAAGGAAGTGCTCAACAAGTATGTCGGACTCTCGATCATGAACATCACGGCCCTGATTCCCGAATTCCTCTATTACGTGCGCTGGGCGGAGTACATAAAACGCCATCGGGACAACGGCTTTGTTTTCTGCAAGGCAAAGCTCCTGCCGGCTTCGGAAAACGGGGCCAGGATGCACGCAAAGGGTTTCTACAATCTCAAGCTCGCGGATTTCGTGGAAAAGGCAGATCAGATTGTCGAAAACGACCTTGATTTCGATGCCGAGAGGAATCTCTATCTGCTGACCGGCGCCAACAGGGGCGGAAAGACCACGATCACGCAGGCAGTGGGGCTTCTGCATGTGCTTGCACAGGGCGGAATCTTCGTTCCCGCAGCGCAGTTCGGCTTCACTCCCGTGGACTGCATCTTCACGCACTATCCTGCGGATGAGGACAAGACCCTTGATTACGGAAGGCTCGGAGAGGAGTGCAAGCGTTTCAAGGAGCTCTTCGGGCAGTGCACGTCAGAGAGCCTGCTGCTTCTGAACGAGACTTTCTCCACGACATCGTTCGAGGAAGGCTTCTTCATCGCCAAGGATGCGGTGCGTGCAATTCTGAAGAAAGGCACCAGATGCATCTACAACACCCATATGCACAAGCTTGCTGCCGATATCGATTCCCTCAATGCCGAGAGCGCCTCTGAAGGCGCACGCGTAAAGGCATCGTCTTTGGTGGCACTGTCCGACGGAGGACAACGCTCCTTCAAGGTGAAGGTTGCCCCTCCGCAGGGTATGTCATATGCAAGGGATATCGCGCAGAAGTACGGCGTGACTTACGAGATGCTTCTGGGCGGAGAAAAAGGCTAAGAAGGAGAAGAAGGCTCACTAAGTGATACTGATTTCTTCAGTACTTGTTGTGGACCTTCTCGGCAAAGCACATCATGTCCTTCACCTCAATGACGGTTCCGTCATCCAGGATGGCCTTTCCGCTCATGCGGCCGAAGACCTGGTGCTGGTCTGAGACGATGATTTTGTAGTCCAGGCATGCCGCCCTGTCCAGAACCGGCACGAAATCCATCTCGAACCGTCCGTCCGAGGAGGAGAACTTCCATGGCTTGACGTAGCTGTCGGGCGGTATGTGGAACGTGATGTCATCCAGCTTGTGGACCTTGCCGTTGTAGAAAATCACGTTCTCTGAAGCCGCAGAAGTGTTTCCGAACCCGTAGCCGATGTTGAAGCCGAAACTGTTTCCGTTGATATCTGCATTGCCCGAGCCCCAGAACCAGGTATTGTCATAAGTCCATACTCCGCGTCCCCAGTCCAGCGTGCCGAAATCCGTCGACGGATTGAATTCATAGCGCTTTCCGTCGAATTCCATCCAGCCGGAGGCTCTCATGCAGTTGATCTTCTGGTTGTAGTAGAAATGGCGCTTCTTATCCCACGGGGTGGCGATGACCATGCTCTCCATGTCCGGCTGCTCGAGCCTGATGTCACAGGAAAAACTCTTGCTGTCGCAGAAGTTCTCGAAGCTGCATTTGATTGTCCTGAAACCATCGCAGGCATCGAAACGCATCTGCAGCCTCTTGTCCTCATATCTGGTGGTTCCGGTCGAGGAGTCCGAAGGAAGGCCGATCTTGCCCATGGGGAAGGGCTTGAGCACGGTTTCCGTGTGCTCCCAAGGCTTTTCTCCGAAGGTCAGAAGGGAGACCGACTGCAGCCCGATGTAGCCGTCATCGGAGATTGTGAACGCACCGGCGAAAGAATCGCTGAGTACCAGGTAGTAGTCCCATTCCTTGATTCTCCACTTGGGAGCCCTGATCATGGTCCTGTCGTATATCTGGACCATCCTGCGCGACCAGCCGGGCTCGCGGAGATTTCCATCTGAGTCCAGAAGAAACTGACTGTTGATTACTTCGTGATTTCTGCTCATGGTTGTATTTTCAACCCGCAGAACCCTGCTGTCAATGTTTGAAATCGCGCTTAAAACTAAGCAATACCTGAGGCGTTGCAGATTTATGATGTCAGACCTGGTTCGGGTCTGACATCAGCTCCAGCAGAGCCTTTTTCTTTGAATCCAGATATTCTCCCCAGGCTTTGCCATCGATGAATGCGTCATTGTCTCCGGCTCTGAGCCTTTGGGCTCTGCCTAGGGTGTCATTGTTCACGCAATGATTGCCTAAAAAGAGATCCACATGCTGATTTCTTACCTTTTCAAGTGATTTCAGATATGTTTTTCTCATTTCATATTCGGTATCGCCGATCTCGTCCAGATAGCTTTTCTGCAATGTATTGAACCCAAATCCACCGTAGTAGCCGGCCCTGAGGGTCCTTTCTCCGTCCGTCACATCGAAGAAGGCGGAAATGACACCGTCCGTGTGTCCCGGAACGAGGAAGAACTGTATTTCGGTGTTTCCGAATCTGATTGTCTCTCCGTCGGTTATCTCGTGATCGACCTCGAACACGTCGTGGCCCAGAGATCCCGAATCCTGCACAAGCGAAAGCTCGGGATGCTCGCGGTAGTTTCTGGCATCGGGCTCTCCGAGATAGAGCTTGGTTCCGAACATCTTCCTGAAGAACACGGCTCCGCCTATGTGGTCCAGATGTCCGTGCGAGAGAACCATCCACCGTACGTCTGCGGGGTTGAAGCCTGCCTCCCAGATGGCGTTTACCAGCATGGCGGTGGCTCCGATGTTCCCGCCGTCCAGAAGCAGAAGTCCGTCACCGGTATCTATCAGGTGGACACAGACCCAACTGTCTCCCACGTACCAGACGTTTCCGAAAATCCTGAAGGGATGAACGTAGCGGCTTTCCTGATCGAGGAAATACTTTCGGGTCAGCGGGATTTGCGCCCAACGCTTCTTCTCTTCCTGGAAATGTTCATAATTCTTTCTCAGTTCCGACATTCTGCATCTCCGATGACATTGTTTTTTTGATTGATTCTCTTTAATATTCGATTATACATTCAATTCCCGGTTAAGGCAGATAAAATGATTTCTTTTTTGGTTTCCATAGCTGTGCTCATAATCGCATATCATACATTCGGAAGGATCGTCGACGGGGTTTTCGCGCCCGACGAGAGGGATACCCCCGCCGTAACCAAATCTGACGGGGTTGATTTTGTCCCGATGAAAGCATGGAAAGCCTTTCTGGTCGAACTGCTGAACATTGCCGGCACGGGTCCCATCTTCGGCGCCCTGATGGGTGCATGTTTCGGTCCTGTGGTTTTCATCTGGATCGTAATCGGCGGAATCCTTGCCGGTGCGGTGCATGACTACATGATAGGCATGATTTCCATGCGCAACAACGGCGAGTCGATCGCAGAGCTTTCGGGAAGGTATCTTGGAAAGCCTCTGATGTGGGTCATGAGGGTTTTCTCGGTTCTGCTTCTGATTCTGACCGGAACCGTGTTCGTCAACAGCCCTGCGGCCCTGATTGCAGACCTGACGCCATGGGCAAACGATACGATGGTATGGGTAGTTGTGATTCTTGCCTATTACATCCTTGCAACACTGCTTCCGATAGACAAGGTCATCGGTAAGTTCTATCCGATATTCGGCGCTGTAATGCTGATCATGGCATTCTGCATAACGGGTGCAATTATCTTCGGTGATTATCATCTTCCGGAACTGACATTGGAGAACCTGCACCCGGAAGGACTTCCGATTTGGCCCTATATGTTCGTAACCGTTGCCTGCGGTGCAATTTCGGGCTTCCATGCCACTCAGGCTCCTATGATTTCCAAGTGCCTGATGAAGGAATCCGACGGAAAGCACGTGTTCTACGGTGCAATGCTCAAGGAGTCTGTGATTGCCCTTGTCTGGGCTGCAGGCGGAGTTGCCTTCTACGGGGCGACCGGGGGACTGAACAACGCCCTTACCACTCTCGGACAGTCCGGTACCGTCTATGAAATGTCCATGGGTATGCTGGGTAGATTCGGAGGCATCCTCGCCGTCATAGGAGTTGTTGTCTGTCCGATTACATCGGGCGATACTGCTTTCCGCAGCGCAAGGCTGATTCTCTCGGAGGTAACCGGCCTGGACCAGAAACCCATGAAGAACCGCCTTCTGATTACGATTCCTCTTCTGGGTATAGCAACTCTTCTGACCCAGTTGGATTTTGCGGTTCTCTGGAGATACTTCTCTTGGAGCAACCAGACTCTTGCCATGATTGCGCTCTGGACCATCACTGCATACCTGCTGAGGGAGAACAAAAATCCGTGGGCCAGCCTGATCAGTGCCGTGCCGGGAACATTCATGACTGCCGTCTCAGTGACATACATCCTTATTGCAAAGGAGGGACTGAGGCTCGGCAGGGGTTTTTCATACACTGCCGGAGCAGTTGCTGCAACTGCAGTGTTTGCTATCTATCTCTTCCATGCAGGCAGAAAAAAGAAACTGGGGAAGTGATTTTCCGAAGTCTCATCGCTTAATTGCAGCGATTCTCTGACTCAATGTCGGGTGTGAGTATTCCAGCTTCACGATGATCGGTGACGGAGCAAGGTCCGAGAAGTTCTCTCGGGCAAGCTTCTTGAGCGCACTGATCAGGGCATCTGCATAGCCTTCCTTCACGGCCTGTCTGTCGGCGCGGTATTCCGCACGGCGCGAATGGAGATTTACCAGCAGACCGAAAAGAGGCGATATCAGTGCGAATTCAGCACTTACGATCAGTATGATTGCAAATCCGTAGTTGACCGTGGAGAATCCGAACTGGGTGAACAATGCTTCAGAGCGCAGGGTCAGCCACGCAAGGACGGAGAGGATGGCCATCTGGACGAAGGTGAGGATCTGGTTCTTGAGGGTATCCTTGTGAAGCCCGTGTCCCATTTCGTGTGCAAAGACCGCACAGATTTCATCGGTAGTCATGTTCTTGACCAGATTGTCGTAGAGGACGATGGTCTTCATCTTGCCGAATCCCGTGAAGTATGCATTGGATTTGGTTGTCCTGCGCGAGGCATCCATGATCTTGATTCCCCTGACCTTGTATCCGTGTGAACTGAGGAGGGCAGTTACCTTGTCCTTGAGTTCTCCGTCCTCGAGCGGGGTGAATTTGTTGAAGACCTTGCTGAGAATAGGGTAGAGGAAGGACGTGACGAGGGCGAACAGGGTCATTATCACTGCAACCGCCAGGATCAGCCAATCGCCCAGAGTCGTGTGTGCCCACATCAGCATTGCTCCTATGCCGGTGATCAGTGCAGTGGAGATTATGAACTGCTTGATCTGGTCCAGCCAGAACGTGCTTTTCTTGGAGCGGTTGAAGCCGTAGCGCTCTTCTATGCTCATGGTGTTGTAATAGTCGAACGGAATCATGGCCAGCGATGTGAGAGAGGAGAGAAGGATAACTGCAAATGTCTGCTGGAACATCTCTGCAGGGAAAAGCCTTGCGAATGCCGCATAGACATCGAAGATTATCAGAGCAAGATCGATGACAAAGGATACGGTTGAAGAAGCGATGGAAAGCCTGGATTTCTCCGCATGATAGGATCTCCATCTGGCATAGGTTTCCGAGTCATATATGTCTGAGACATTCTCTGGAATGGGGTTGTTCGCGGATCTTGCGCGGATAATCGATAGGGCCAGGTTGTAGAGATATACGATTGAAATGATGATAATTGCAGCAAGTTTGAAGTTCATATCCGTATTATAGGACATTGTTTGTGGTTTTGAATACACCGGTTACAATTTCCGGTGGCAGTGTTCATCCAAAACCCTTATCATTGTCCTATGCAGTACAGAAAAGGCAGACACGGCGAAGAACTATCGGTATTGGGATACGGATGCATGAGGTTCACCAAGAACGGGGCCTCCATCGACATCGGCAAGGCGGAGAAGGAGATCCTCGAGGCCTACAACGGCGGTGTAAACTACTACGATACCGCCTACATCTATCCCGGCAGCGAGGTTGCCCTCGGTGAAATCCTGCAGCGCAACGGAATCAGGGACAAGGTGTACATAGCCACCAAGCTGCCCCAATACATGATATCCAACCGCAAGGCCATAGACCGATACTTCAACGAGGAGCTTTCCAGGCTTAAGACCGATCATATCGATTTCTACCTGATGCACCACCTGACCGATATCGCCCAGTGGGAAAGGCTGAAGGATGTGGGAATCCTTCAGTGGATAGAGGAAAAGAAAGCATCCAAAGAGGTGAGGAACATAGGATTCTCATACCACGGCAATTCGGATAATTTCCTTAAGATCCTCAACGATTACGACTGGGACTTCTGCCAGATCCAGTATAACTATCTGGACGAGAATTCCCAGGCAGGTGTTATCGGACTGAAGGCCGCATCAGACAAGGGAATCCCAGTGATAATAATGGAACCCCTGAGAGGCGGCAAACTGGTGAACATGCTCCCCGAATCCGCGAGAAAGGCCATCGGCGATGACAAACGGGGTTGGACGGCCGCACAGTGGGGCTTGAGATGGCTCTACAACCAGAGCGAGGTAACCGTTGTCCTTTCCGGCATGAACTCGATGGAAATGGTCAGGGAAAACATCCTGACCGCATCGGAAGCTGAAGCCGGTCATTTCACCGAGGAAGACTTCAGCCTGATTGAGACTGTTAAGCGAGAGATCAAGGCATCGGAGAAAATAGGGTGTACCGGATGCCGCTACTGCATGCCTTGCCCCAAAGGTGTGGACATTCCGGGAATCTTCCGGTGCTGGAACGCAATGTACACCGAATCCAAGATGGGCGGACGGAGCCAGTACATCCAGACCGTTGCCCTTACCAGGGAGCCGTCGTTCGCAAGCCAGTGCATAAAGTGCGGAAAGTGCGAGAAGCATTGTCCGCAGGGACTTCCCATCAGGGAAAAGCTTTTTGAGGCTGACCGGGATCTGCGGCCGCTTCCGTTCAAGATGGCAATTGCCGTGGGCCGAAAGTTCATGATGAGGAAGGCGAGGAAAAAAAACAGCTGAACCGACACTGAATCATGATGTTTACGGTGTTTACTGTTGAACATCGGTTTCCCTATAGTGTACCCTTACACAAAACATATCTGCAGAAAAATGCGGAGGAGGAAAACATGGGATACAAAAAAATAGTTGTCGCCGGCGGCGGCGTTCTCGGAAGTCAGATAGCCTATCAGGCTGCCTACTGCGGATTCGATGTAACAATCTGGCTCAGGAGCGAGTCTTCCATCGGAAGGACACAGCCCAAGCTTGACAATCTCCGCGAGGAGTACAGGAAAATCATCGAAATCATGGATACTCCGGAAGGAAAAGCTCCTTCCGTATGGGCCAGGGGTATTGCTGATCTGGATACATTCGATAAGGAGAAGTGCCTGGATAGGGCAGAGAAGGCATATAAGGAGCTCAAGCTCGAGCTGGATATGGCAAAGGCCGTAGAGGATGCCGATCTTGTTATAGAGTCCATGGCAGAGGATACGAAGGAGAAGATTGCCTTCTACCAGAAGATGGCCCCGCTTCTTCCCGAAAAGACCGTGGTTGTCACCAATTCTTCGACACTGCTTCCGTCCACATTCGCAAAGTACACAGGCAGACCTGACAAGTACCTGTCGCTGCATTTTGCAAACCACATCTGGACAAACAACACCGCAGAGGTCATGGCCCAGCCGCTGACAGACAAGAGATATTTCGAGGAGCTGATCGAATTTGCAAACGAGATCAGGATGGTTGCACTTCCCGTCAACAAGGAAAAGAACGGATACCTTCTGAACTCCCTGCTTGTTCCGTTCCTTCTCAGCGGACTGGACCTCTATGTCAATGGAGTTTCCGATCCCCAGAGCATAGACAAGGCATGGACACTCGGAACCGGAGCCCCCAGGGGACCGTTCCAGATCTTCGATGTCGTCGGAATGAAGACAGCCTATCACATCGTCCTTCAGTATCAGAAGGTTCCCGGTCTGTTCGGACCGCTTCTCAAGAAGATGATGATGCCTTACAACTTCAAGGGACAGGAAGCCTGCCTCAGGAAGATGATTGAAGAAGGCAAGCTGGGAAAGGCTTCCGGCGAGGGATTCTACAAGTACAACTGACAGAACCTGCAGGGCAAAACCGGATGCGTGGTCATGAAACAACGCATTTGTGTTTTGCCCCGCTCTGTGCTACGATTTTTGCATGGCACAGATAAGTCAGATAGACATTCTTTCAAGAACACTTCAGATAATCAGACTCATGGCCCGTGAAGAGGGCGCGACCGTCACCGAGATTTCCAAGGAAACGGGGATAGACCGCTGGACGGTGCGTGACATGATCGACCGCATGGAGAACTTCAACCCCGACGGCAAGGGCCTTTACATAGAGGAGTTCGAGGACAAGAAGGACAGGCGTCAGACAAGGTACAAGGTCCCCAAGGATCACTTGTGGACCCTGACTCTGCCTGGAATGAACCTCTCGGATGACGAGGCGCTTCTTCTTGCCCTGATGTTCAACCAGAGTCTCTCCAGCCCCGACCTGCAGGATTCTGCCCTGAACCTTCGGAAGAAGCTGAACATGTTCCGCAATTTCAAGGAATATGAGGTCCTGAATCTTTCAAGTGCACGTAAAATTTCAACAAAACAGACGCAGAAGGCTATTGTTGCCATTCTCAATGCCATCAGGGATGATAAGTGCATAAACTTCTCCTACAAGCCTGTTCGCAGGGAGGTTACACAGTATCAGCTCCTGCCGCTAGGGGTGTTCCGCTATGACAACGGCTTCTATCTTGCTGCCCAGAAGCTGCCGGAAGGCGAGTACAGGTCCTTCGGACTGGAGAGGGTCGTCGATATCCCGACAGCCTTTGATTATGACGGAGAGCTTCCGGAGCGCTATGACTATGAGCAGCTGTTCAACGATCCGTTCGGTCCGTTCGGACATGACAAGGAAATCGATGCGGTCCTCAAATTCGATTCCTTCCACGGATTCTACAATCTGGAGAAGAACTGGCCCGATGCCGTGAAGATAGAAGTCCAGAGCGACGAGACAGTGATAATGAGAGCCCGCACCCGTTCCTATTCTGGTATCAGGAAATATATTCTGGGATTCGGAACAGGCGTAGAGGTCCTCGAGCCGCAGTGGCTTCGCAATGCAATCAGGGACTGGCACCAGAAGGCCGCAGATATGTACAAGACCGAGGAAGAAACGGAAAACACTTAAAAACATTAAGATATGTGACCCAATGGCCACGCATCAGTTCTTACTCTGCACCAGTAAGGAGCAGAGGAAATGTTCGAATACCTTGTCTTGAATGAATACCAGTCTTTCTCCTGGAACAGGGAAATCAGAATCGAAGTCGACGGGGACAGCGTGAAATTCCGCCGCAAGGGCAATGAATACGGATTTCCGAGAAATGCCGTTCTGGAGGGCGTGTGCCCAGGAGATCCGGCATCTCTTCTGAAAACGCTGGAGAACTTCAATGTGTCCCAATGGGCAGAGAAATATACTGAGCCGGTCATCGACGGATACGGCTGGAACCTCAGGTACAAGGAAGTCGGAAAGCCCTGCAGGAAGATAAGCGGTGCAAACGGCGGGCCTGAGAACTACTACGAGTTCGTGAAGCTGCTCTGCTCGATATCGGAACCCGAGAACCAAAACCGGGAAAGGGCATAAAAAAGCAGAGCCAGGGAAATCCCTGACTCTGCCCACAAAAAGGTTATTTCGAAGATCCCAAAAGAAGACATTTATGCGTTTCTTGTTCCCAAACAGAGGAATACAGTGAAAGACTTGACGGCATGTATTCAAAATGATATCTTTTTGATATCAGATGAAAGCGTCGCATGGAGGGTTTCAATGGAAAAGAACAGTTCAACAATCGAGAGAAGAATCAAGCCTGCCAACGGAATTCTGGTTCTGATCATCCTTATCGCACTCCTTCTGATATCGGTCGGAGGTTTTGTTTTCGGAATCGTATCCATAGTAGGGAATGCCGGTACATACGGTTATTACGATTCAATGACGGGAATCACGACAGTCAGGGGCGGATCCATTGCCGGAGGCGTTCTGCTTACAGTTGCTTCATTCATATTGTGGATCTTCACGATCATCTGTTTTCCCGGTCTGAGAATCGTCAAGCCCAACGAGGCCCTGGTTCTCTCGCTCTTCGGAAAGTATCACGGAACGATCTACGAGCCAGGTTTCTTCTTCGTCAATCCGTTTTCGACTGCAATCTATCCGCGTAAGCGTGACGAGGATGCCGCAAACGCCATGGCAGAGGCCACAAAGAACAACCAGACTACAATCGTACGCATTCCCAGAAAGGTTTCGACAAAACTCACCACATTCGTCAACGGAAACCAGAAGGTCAACGACAAGCTGGGTAATCCGGTCGAGGTCAGTGCCATCGTCGTTTGGAAGGTCGTGGACGCCACCAAGGCCGTCATCAACGTGGACAACTACGTGGAATATCTTTCAAGCCAGACGGACTCCACCATCCGCAATGTCGCAAGGCTCTATCCGTACGACCTCATGTCGGATGACGACGATACCAATGACGATGCCGACGAGATGACGCTTCGCGGTTCTGCAACCCAGGTTGCCGAGCAGATGAAGGCCGAGCTGGCCCAGAGGGTAGAGAACGCAGGAATCGAGATTGTGGAGGTAAGGCTGAACCAGATTGCATATGCGACCGAAATTGCCGCAGCAATGCTTCAGAGGCAGCAGGCCGTGGCCATCATCGCCGCCCGCAAGAAGATTGTCGAAGGCGCCGTGTCCATGGTCGAGATGGCTCTGGACAAGCTCAAATCCGACGGAGTGGTGGATCTTGACGAGGAGCGCAAGGCCCAGATGGTTTCCAACCTTCTGGTGGTGCTCTGCGGAAACAAGGAAGCCAATCCCGTACTGAACACAGGATCTATTTACTGACATGCCGGAAAACAATTCAGAGAAGACAGCAAGAAAGCAGATACCTCTGAGATTGTCGGACACTTTGTTCAAGGAACTGTCCCGTTGGGCCGAGGAGGATTTCCGGAGCCTAAACGGGCAGATTGAGTATCTGCTGACCGAAGCAGTCAGAAAGAGAAGGAAAAAGAATACCAGACAGTGAACCATTTCCGGATTTGATTTTGGTTGAAATCAAACCGGTGAAGCGGGGATAATCTACTTATGGAACAAAACGACAGGCCCAAGTCCGCAAAGATGGACACGGGAAAGGGAAATACTCTCAAGAGGCTGAAGAACATCACATGCCCCTATACCGGTATGAGGATGATTTCAGGCTCGGAGATGGGCGTTATAGAGGAAAGGCTTAAAGGCTGCAGGAATGCAAAGGAGAAGATCTATCTTTTCTCGAAGTATGCGAAGAACATGCAGCCTGTAGAGCACCATGTCTTTGACAGCATCACATATTTTCTTGATTCCAATCCTGAGAAAGGCCTTATGGACTTCTTCTCGAGCAACTATTCGGATCATCTTGCCAAGCTGAAGCTTGAGGAACTCAAGGTCATAGACAGCGTCGATACGAGATCCACGCTCTTGTCCACCCAGACGCAGATGGATCTCAGACGGGAGACGACCAACTGCAGGAACCAGATCCTGGGCGGCGGCAACGGAGTGTTTTTCAAACGAAAGAGCTTTCTGACATCATTGGAGGGTATAACGGCCAGAAATCCGTACGAGAAGAGGGTGCTCTCCGATATAATGAACCTTGCTCTGTTTTTGCCGACATCGGGCAGCAGCGAAAACGCCTTCATGATCAAGTACTCCAGACGCGATGAGGATGAGATCCTACGTAGGCTCATCCTGGGCTCGGTGGCGACCATAGAGCATGTAAAGCCGCATAGCCTGGGAGGCGAAAACGAGATATCGAACTTCCTTCTGGTCTCCAACAACGGGAACAGATATCGCGAGAATGTCCCGCTTTCAGTCTGCATCGACAGGCATCCGGGTATACCTGAGTATTGCCAGACCTATATCGAGGAGATCATAGACAGCATCCACAAGGGCAGACTGAGGGGTAACGAGAGCTATCCGTATAAAATCCGAAAGACCCTGTTCGAGGAGTCCGAAGGGAGGATCCTGTTGGATCTCTTCGGTTACAGAATCCCGGAGGAGAAAGCAGCGGAGATGGAAGCAAGCCGGCACAGAGCCTTCTGAAAAGCACCCCTCATTCCGATATGAATCAGTATTCGAACAGGGCTTCCACGGACCAGTGATCGGAGGCCGCTGCCCCGGCAAGCCTGTAGTGGGGGCTGTCCGCCATCAGGACCCTCAGCCTGTCGTTGATCATCATCTTGTCAATCGACTCTACAAGATTCAGCTCTTCACTAGGGGGAGAGCAGGGGAATGTCACCGGCGCCATCTGTCCGAGAATCCAAAACACTTCCTTCATTCCCGTAATGCCTTTTATTGTTTCCACGGGATGAAGCGGATCGTTGAAATCTCCGCATATGAGAGCGCCTTCCCCCTCAAGGACAAGTTCTTTCAAGGCTTCGCCCACGATGATGGCCTCCCTGTGTCTGTATGTCGTTCCGGTGGCAACCTCATCGGCATTGCCCTGCCATGTCAGATGAACGGTCGAGACAAGGAGCGTACGACCTTCCGAATTCCTGAGTCTGGTCCAGAAGAGCCTTCTGTCAGGTTCCGGCATGTCAAGGAAAACCTCGCCATGGCACACCTCTGTGAAAAGGCCATTCCTGTAGTAGATGCTACCCTCATTCATCCACCCTGCAAAGGGATCACGGATGCGGCTGTAATTCGGGAGGCTCTCATCTATCCATGACAAAAGCTCGGGTCTGACTTCCTGCAGACATATGATATCGGGGGAATACAGTCTGAAGAACGATCTCACGCATTCCTTTCTTTCATCCCATCTTATGGTGTTCCAGAGGTTCTGGGTCATCACTGTGAAACGCATTCGGGGAACTCCTTTTTCAGTTTATGGAAAGCGCCGAGGGAAAGAACCGTGACCCAAGCGATGTCGATCGAGAAGAAACCCTTTCTTCCCGGAACATCGAAGTAATCCCAATCCGTCTGGTTGAACTGTTCGGGCTGCCAGCCGTAGCGTTTGGATCCGAGATCTTCGGTCGGGGAACATATGAACTGCCTGCAGGCATTGAGCATGCTCAGCGCCTGTGTCCTGAACAGATTGTCGCCGCTAGCACGGTGCAATCTCAGGAAATCATAGGAAATGAGGAAACCATAGAAGTCCAGATGCTCGTTGGCAATAGAGGCGCTGGTCATGCCCTGGCTGGCAAAGCCCCGGGCTCCCATCGGAGTATCCTTGCCGAACAGAAGATTATCCTGGAAAATCCATGTTGAGACAAACAGTGCGGCTCGCCTTGCAGCCTTGAGATATTCCGGCTTTCTGTATCCTGCATCCCAAAGATCCATCATTGCAGACAGCAACGCCTCTCCCGATTCCTTGTCGCAGGTGTCCGCGTCAAGGGTGTCTCCGAAGAAATCTCCGCTCAATGCAACCGAGGCATAGTAGTCGGCGGCGCGTAGTATTGCATCCTCATATTTCCGGTCAGGGCATTTCCTATTGAGGCATATCAGAAGGGAGAGCATGTAGGCTCCGTTTGTTCCCAGCGCATTGACGGGTTCTCCTTCTGGGCTCCACCATCTGCCGAGATTGCCGTCAGGGAGCTGGTTTCTGACATAGAAGTCCGAAACCCTGGTCACCAGACCTAAAATCTGCTCCTTCAGATCAGGGAGAAGGTCCGAAAGGCCGAGGTATGCGATCATGGCTTCCCCGTTGCACCGTGCATTGACAAGCCTGTTGTATTTGGAGTTCTCTCCTATTCCAAGATAACCGCCCCAGATGTCATGCCTGATGTCATAGCAATCCTGGAATATGCCCGGCGCCTGCTCCGCACGGAAGAAGAACCTGGCTATGCCTTGTGCGACCTTTCCGTAAAGATCCGCACCGTGGGTTATTCCAAGCTCGGAGGCCAGAATTCTCTCCTGGCGGCCCAGGACTTCGGAAACTTCAACACTGGCTCGGCTTTTCGCCTTTTCACTGTCGGACAAGGCCAGGACAAGGGCTCCTTCGAGGCTTTTCACCAGGAAGGACGCAGCGGTAAAGTCATACACGTGCTGCTTGTCTCCGTTCTCCATTCCCATCATGAGGTAGTACTCGTCATCCGTATTGCCGGCTTTTCGTACCAGACTGAGCAAATGTGTGAGCAGAAGGGCCTCGATATCGTTCCAACCGTGTCGGAGAGTCTGAGGGGTGTCCTTTATATCCTGACAGGTTTTTCCCGCCTCCCCGAATTCCTGCATGAACAGGCTGTACGACTCAAGACTGTCGCCTGTCTTCACCGAGCCGATGACAAAGGCCTTTCTGAAAACGGAGCCGTGAATGTATCCGGGTTTCCCCGTCTCCAGCAAGGTGTTTTTGCCCCTATAGGAATACGGGCCTTCAAAGCCGGGGATGGTATGGGTGATGGTATTTCCTTCCCAGGATACGCTGCAGGCAGGATCCGAGGCCAGAACCGCAGCGGTGAAGACGCAGGCCCCGTCGTTCAGCTGCACACATGCAGGAATTGATGTCCTGCTTTCAAGAAAACACCATTTGCCAGAGATGCTGAGTCTCGGGAAACAGCCCTTTCCCTTTTCATTCCCCCGATACATGACAGAAGGGATGAAAACCTCGTTGTCTGCTTTCAGGGTGCATGACTCGAAGCAGGTTTCGATCCTGTAGTCTCCTTCAGGAAGACTCCAGGTCCTGTCGAAGCACACACAGCCGTCACTGATTTCCGAAACACGGTCCGAAACATCGCCTGGTGACACCGAGCCCTGGGGGGAAAGTACTGTGCTTCTCATTCTGAAGCATGTTCCGTTGTTGAGAACAACACTGAGCGAACCGTCGGTCTTTCTGATTACCTGCACAACTTCACCCCTTGATTCCGGTCATGGCAATACCTGCGATGATTTTCTTTCTGAAGAACAGATAGAAAATGAATTGCGGTATGCAGGCGATTACGGCTCCCGACATGATCAGGGAGTATTGTGTTCCGTGTGTTCCCTGGAAGTTGGCGATTCCGACCGTAATCGTATACTTGTCCGTATCGTTCATTACTATCAGCGGCCACAGGAAGTCATTCCAGCAGTTTATGAAGGAAAGGATTGTAACCGTTGCAAAAGCCGTTTTCCCCAAAGGAAGAATGATGGATGAGAATATTCGGAATCTCGTTGCTCCGTCAATAAACGCTGCCTCTTCAAGCGCATCGGGGATGCCCTCGAAAAACTGCTTCATGATGAAGATGCCTATAGGTAGGGCGATTCTCGGAAGATACACTGCAGACATCGTATTTATGAGCCCGTATGAGTTGAACTGAAGGTAAAGGGGGATGATGAGAACCTGGAACGGAACCATCATGCCTGCCATGACAGTCCAGAAAAGGAGATTTCGCCCTCTGAAGCGTATTTTTGCAAACGCATAGGCTATGGGGGCATCGACTATCAGCGTCAGGATCATGGCCATGGCCGACGTGAATGCGCTGTTGAGCATCCATCTGAGTATCTTGGAGGAGCTGAAGGCCTTTATGTAGTTCGCCAATGTGGGATTCTGGGGGAAGAAATGGAATACCTTTGTCACCACCTCGTTCTCGATCTTCAGGGATGTGAAGACCATCCAGATGAACGGGAAGAACCACAGGATGAGAATGAGAGAGAGGAGGGTATTGTAGATTATCCGCTTTGCTCTTGGTGCGCTATTCATCGGACTTCCTCCCAAGCGATATGTACTGGATGACAGACACAATCATGATGATGAGGAACAGAATGTAGCTCATGGCTGCGGAATAACCCATTTTGAAGTATGAGAATCCTGTTTCGTAGATGTACTGTATGATGGTTCTGGTTTTTCCGAACGGTCCGCCTCCGGTCATTACATAAACCTGTCCGAAGACATTGAATGAGGCGATTATCTGAAGAATCAGACAAAGCACTATAGTGGGCTTCAGAAGAGGTATCGTGATCCTGAAAACACACTGGGGGTAGTTCGCACCGTCGATCTTCGCGCTTTCATATATCTCTGACGATATCTGCTTGATTCCGGCGGACATGAGAATCATGTTGAAGCCTGCGGTCCACCAGAAGGTCGCAATGCAGACAGACCACATTGCCCAGTTCGGATCCGTCAGCCAACCTATGGGCTGGATCCCGAAGAGGCCCGCCACCTTGTTCAGCAGCCCGTACTGCTTCTGGAAAAGCCAGGCCCACAGGGTGCTGACAACGGTCATTGAAAAAATATATGGAATGAAGAAGACGTTTTCCGCGACCTTCCTCAAAGGGGATTTCGATGTTGTGACCAACGCCATCAGAAAGCCTAATACCAGTAGAACCGGCGTTGTGATAAGCACGAATTCAACAGTGTGCCAAAGAGAAGTGTAGAATTTTTCGTCCGCGAACAGGTTTACATAGTTCTGGAATCCGATGAATACCTTGTCGGACAGGATGTTCCATCTGAAGAAGCTGATCACCAGTCCGTAAACAAGCGGAAACAGCATGAATAGAACAAATACCAAAAGAAACGGGATGGAGAACAACCATCCGTCCCTGTTGTCCTTATTTCCGGGAATCATATTCTGTTCCTGATCAAAAAGATGTCTGACAAATCCAAACCGACCGGGTAAGGGCACCCGGTCGGTTTGCCATCAATCAATAGGATGCGATGATCTTGTTTACCGTTTTCTCCATCAGGTCCAGAGCTTCCTGAACCTGCTGGCCGTTGACAACCGCATACTCGAGAAGATCGGAGCATGTTCCGTAGATCTCATCCCATGCAGCTGTTGTCGGCGGGGCAACTGCACTTGCTGCAGAATCGGCATAACCCTTTCTGTACGGAAGGTCTGCGAACGCCTTACTATTCTGGACGGAGATTCTGGTCGGGACATGACCTGCCTTGGCCCACATCTCACCGTGTCCGGTGATGAATTCAATGGCAGTCAGGATATCCTTGACATGCTCCGGATCGATGTTGGCCTTTGCCGGAATAGCCAGTGTATGGCTTCCTGACCATGCTGCAGGTTTGCCCATGAAGCCCGGAATGGGAATTGCGACAAAATTCAGGCCAGCCTGCTGCTCCAGGGTTCCGGTTGCCCATACACCGTTGAAATAGAAAGCTGCATCACCGAGCTTGAACTCGTTCATGGCTGTGTCGTAGTCAAGGCCTGCAGGTGTTGTCTTGTACTTCTGGACCATGTCCTGAAGGGCCTGGAGGGCCTTGTAGCCGTACTCGTTGTTGAAGTTGGCAGCCTTGTTGTCCGCTGTAAGGAATGTTCCGCCCTGCTGATAGATGAAGGAGAAGAACAGTCTTGTCAGCGTGTATGCCTTGTAAACAGCTGTGGTGTTGTCGATGTCGATTCCCATCTTTCCCGTCTTTTCCGCAACCTTCATGCCGGCTGCAATAAGATCATCCATGGTCTGCGGGATGTCTTTGATTCCCGCCTGTGCCAGAAGATCCGTGTTGACATACATGATGATCGGATGTACATCAAGCGGGATTGCGTACTGCTTGCCATCGAAGCGGCAGGCATCCAACGGAGCTGCGACAAAGTCGTTGACCGGGAAATTGTTTGCCTTCAGATACTCATCGAGAGCAAGAAGCTGTCCGCTCGAAACATAGTTGAGCAGGTTGCCCTGATGGCAGACAATCATGTCAGGCGCATTTCCGGCTGCAAGTGCGGCTGTGAGTTTGGTGTAGTAATCATCAAATTTCACAGTATCATTCTTGAGCTGGATGTCGGTATGAGTCTTGTTGAACTCATTGATGATAGCATCGAAGAACTCTCCGTCTCCTCCCGTGAACAGAGACCAGAACGTTACGATCCTGGGGCCTGAAGTCTTGGCTTCGGCCGCTCCCTGTGCGAACAGTGATGTCATGCAGCAAAGCACGAGCAACACAACTGCGATTCTTTTCAAACTCTTCATAATGATCCCTCCTTTAAGGATAGTCTGTTTCTGGCGGATGATTTCCTGTAAATCAACCTGGTGTTCAAATTAATATCGTCATACGGCAGCTGCGGATCGTCTATGTGCCGCAACAGCGTTTCAATGGCTATCTTTCCCAGGGCGAACTTGGGTACGTCCACCGTGCTGAGGCTTGGCTGCATGAACTGGGAGATATAAAGGTTGTCGAAACCGAATACCTCAATGTCCTCCGGAACCCTGTAGTTGTTCTCGGAAAGGGCTTTGATGGCTCCCATTGCCACAAGATCGTTGAAGCAGGCGACAGCTGTGAAGTTTAGGCTTCTGTTCAGGGCCCGGTTTATTGATGCGAAACCGTCCTCGATGTGGCCGTTCGTCCTTATTATGAGATCCGGATCGCGGGGGATTCCGTTGTTGTCCAACGCCTTCAGGTATCCGTTAAGCCTGTCGATGGTGTTGCTGATGTTCTCCGGACCTACTATATAAAGAATCCGCCTGTGCCCTTTGTTTATCAGCGACTGTGTGACATCATATTGGGACTGTATGTCGGAATGGAGAATGGAATGCCCCGTAATCCCCTCCACATGTCTTCCTACGAAATAATAGGGGACTGATATTGTCCTGTAGATCTTCTGACACATATCGTCATGGAAGACGGGAACGATGAGTATCCCGGCAACCTTCATGGACACAAACATCTTCATGTAGTCTGCTTCCCGTTCTGGATCTTCGTCCGTGTTCAGAAGAAGAATCCGGAAACCGGCCTGTTTTGCGGTTTCCTCTATCCCCCTGACGACTTCGGCAAAAAACGGATTTGAAGAATCGCCCGAGATGATTCCGATCTCGTTCGAGGTTCCCTTTCTCATGAGGGCGGCTGCGGAGTTTCTCACATACCCCATCATCTCTGCAGTCTCGCGGATTGTCTTGCGTGTGCTTTCGGACAATTTTTTGTCATCGCGCAACGCGCGCGAGACTGTATTGATGGAGAAACCGGTTTTCTCAGCAATGTCCTTCAATAAAACACTCATCAATTACAGATTAACACCGAAATGGTTGCAAAGCAAGTGCAATCTTTTTATAACTCTTTATTCTGCAAAAAATTATAAGATTAACGTTAACCCTGCATCATTGGGCCATCAAAGGAATGTTCCGCATTTGGACATGGCATGATTTTCTTGAAAGTGAGTTAAGGGAATAAGAGATTATTCAGAAGGAGAAAATCATGTCGAGAAGAGTTTTCATGAGAGAATTCAAGATTGCAGCGGTGAAACTCATTGTTGAAGACGGGATGGACGTCAAGGAGGTATCAAAACAACTCGTCGTCCATGCGAACAGCCTTGCCTGTCCTCTGGCAGGATGACAAACCCGTGCTAAGATGGCAGGACAACTGGAAGCCAGAGGTCTGAGAATCATGAACTTCAAGAGATGACTGTGATTGTCTCTTGAAGTATTTTTTTACCCTTTGGCTTCAGTATCTGAGAATAGCCTTTCACAAATTTTGCAAAAATCGTTACCATACATCCGGAGGAAGCGAAGATGCACGAGAAGAAGCCTAGACTGACAAATGTCTTATGGACGCTTTTTTCGTGCATGTTCTACATCAGCGCATTCACTTTCGGCGGCGGATTTGTCATAGCGACCTTCGTCAAGAAGAAGTTCTCCGAGGAGCTTGGATGGATTGACGAGTCCGAAATGCTGGATCTGATTGCCCTGGCGCAGTCGGCACCGGGGGCGATTGCCGTCAATGTGGCCATCCTTGTCGGATGGAAGGTGTTCGGCATCATCGGGATGATAGCCTCTGTGCTGGGCACGATCCTTCCGCCGATGATCATCCTGACTGCAGTCTCGTTCATCTACAACCTAATTGCCGACAATATGTATGTGGCAATGGTGCTGAAGGGAATGCAGGCCGGAGTGGCGGCGATCATCCTTTCCGTGAGCATCGATCTTGCCGTCAAGGTCATTAAGGAGAAATCAATACTGTATGATTCCCTTATAGTTGTGGCTTTCGTGCTGTCCTTCTTCTTCAAGGTCAATGTGGTGTTCCTGATAATTGCGGCCCTGCTTCTTGGTGTTGCGCTTGCGTTCTTCAGAAGAAAGGGGGCCCTGAGATGATCTATCTCCAGCTGTTCCTTTCTTTTCTGCAGGTCGGGCTTTTCAGTATCGGCGGAGGCTATGCCGCCATCCCTTTGATTGAAAGTCAGGTCGTCACAAACCATGCCTGGCTTACGATGTCGGAGTTCACAGACCTGGTGACAATAGCGGAGATGACGCCCGGTCCTATTGCAATCAATTCCGCGACATTCGTCGGAATAAGGATCGGAGGGATCCTTGGCGCTGTCATTGCGACTCTCGGCTGTATTGTTCCGTCCTTGCTTGTTGTGTCCATCCTTGCATTCGTCTACTACAAGTACAGGTCAGCGGATTTCATGAAGAGGATACTCAAGGTCATCAGGCCGGTTGTGGTTTCCTTGATAGCCGCCGCAGGAATAAGGATTCTTTCCAACGTGGCGGGATTCGGCGGGGATATCGACGGGAAGGGGCTGATGCTCTTCTCTGCGGCCCTTGTATTCATGAAGACTACGAAGGTAAACCCCGTACTCATCATGGTTGCATGTGGAGTAGTGTATCTATTGCTCGGAATAATCATCAGGTGAGGCGAACATGTCAAAAGCAAACAGGAACACGGTTTCTTCCGCATCCGGGAATCTGACAGTGAAGAACGGTCTGTTCAGACACATAGTGGCAAATGAACAGGGACGCCTGGTCTGTATAAAACTCTACGCAAACGGGTGGAGCATCACAACCATGGCGGGAACCATGAAGGTGAATGTCAGGCTTAACGGAACCGATGTGGAGATTGAACCGAAAGGCAATATCGGAAATGGAAGCCTCAAGCTGTCCGATTATGTTCCCATCGCCAAACCGCAACATGTGGACAAGGTGTTGGTGGACTCAATCTACGGGCAGATTGAGATGCGGAATGAGAAGGACAGCCTTATCAGATTCTTCATTGACGGACAGGAGATCGGCTACCTCAGGAATCCCGAGAAGCGCAATGTCGAGTACAATCTGCCCAAGACAATTTCCCTGGCAGATGCGGCGATCCTGTTCTGTATCGGCATGCTCGCAGTCAGGTATGATGACATCGACATTGTCTGATCATTCGTCGATATGGTCTGCAACAGGATCGGGTTCATCTTTTCATCGGGATTTGCCGATATCAGGATAAAGCAACTACGCGTTTCTTGAATCCGAGATTGAACAGCCTCATAATTGAAGAATCAGGAGGAGATCATGGAAATACGCGATATACTTAAGAACCTCAGGGAGAAGAATGGCCTGACCCAGGACCAGTTGGCAGAGAGAGTCATGGTCACAAGACAGGCTGTTAGCAGATGGGAGACAGGGGAGACCCAGCCCGGAACGGATACCCTGAAGCTGCTGTCCAGGGAATTCGGTGTGACAATCAACACCTTGCTCGGCTCACCGACAAGGCTCGTGTGCCAGTGCTGCGGCATGCCGTTGGATCAGGATGACATGGTGAGCAGGGAAGCCGATGGCAGCTTCAACGAGGATTACTGCAAGTGGTGTTATTCCGATGGCTCATTCGCATACAATTCCAAAGACAGCCTGCTGGATTTCCTTGTTGCACATATGCCGAATCCGGAGAATGTCCCTGATAATGAGAGACGCAGGCAATATGACGGTTATCTATCTCTGCTGAAGCATTGGAGATGAAAAAAGCCGATAGACAACTGTCGGCTTCGGAATTACTCTGTCAGTTCTTTGATCCGTTCGTCCAGAATGTCCTGGTCACGTCCGAATGACATGTTCCACTCGTCCCTCAGAAGGGCCTTTTGCTGTTTGAGTGCTGCAACTGCGCTCTGCTTGTCTCCAAGGCGCAGATGGCACTGGGCAATCGATTCCAGAAAGTCCGTGTAACGCGGTTTCTCCATGGCATCGAACGCCATCTGCCAGTAGACTATGGCCTGCTCATAGCTCTCGTTGTGCGAAAAGGAGTTGGCCACGTTGAAGAGGATTCTCCAGTCCTTCGGGTACTTTTGGGCAAGCTTCTCATATCTTTGTCTGACGGAGTCGAAGCCGGAGACCTTCTCTTCTATCCAGATCTCGTAGGCCTCGTTCAGGTTGTCGGGGTTGTTGACCTTTGACTGGGAAAGCACCTTTCTGGCCTCTGCTATTCTGCCGTCATCCACAAGGTTGTCTATCAGGTAGAAATAGGCCTTCTTGTTCTCCGGGCTCTCCCTGAGAAGCCTCTTCAGGTAGTCGATCAGCTCGTGGTGGTTGGCTACGTTCCAGTCATAGCGCATTCCGCCCCAGCAGTTGTTTATTGTGTTCAGGTCGAACTTCGAGTTGGGGCTCAGGGCCAAGGCTGCTTTCCCGTAGTGCACCGCTTTGCGGTTAAGCATAATCGCCTGGGTGCAGTACAGGTCTGCAAGTGTGGAGTGGGCCTTGTAGTCCTCCGGGTTCCTTTCGATCTCTCCAAGCAGAAAGGACTCGGCATTTGAGAACTCCTGGTTGGTGATATTCCTCTTGAGCTCAATCATATTGGAGATCTTCTCGTACTCCTTGTCCTTTGAATACTCGAAAAGGTCATCTATCTGGACCCCGAATATCGATGCCATTGACGGCAGTATGCTTATGTCAGGCAATGATGTCTCATTCTCCCACTTGCTCACAGCCTGTGCCGTTACACCAAGCTTGTCCGAAAGGGCCTGCTGGGACAACCCCAGATCTCGCCTCAGTTGTCTTATCTTCTTTCCTATAGTCATGTTCATCTCCTTGCTTCGGTTTGTGTCTTGCAAGATTGTGATTCTAGGATAGTGGAGATTGAAACAACTGACAATTGAATAATTGGAGAGTTTTTACAACTGATGGTTTATGTTCAGTATGGTTAACAATTTAGGCCATGTTTCTCAAAGAGTTTCCATATAATCAGAACAAATCAGAATGGAAAATCCTTTTTGGTTGAACTTCTGCTCAAGAGCTTTGAGTTCTTTGTTCCTTCCTCTGAACTGTTCCGCCATTTTGTGTCTCCATAAATCCAACTTCATTAAACCCAAATCAATTTAACCGAAATTAATTTGGGTTAATTTGATTATTATTGATTTCTCTTGTAAATGTAAGACTCTGTCTAAGAGCTGACGGATATACCTGTTGTCAAAGGCAGAATGCAAATGATGCCAACATACAAAAATGGGGCTGTAACAAAAGTCGGTCTTGCCGGCTGAGGGTTACAGCCTTCTTTTTTACCCGGGACCTACCATTTGTACTTGTAGTCTCTGGCCGTTTCATTCACTGATTTCGAGCGGGATTT
>JAFUXI010000010.1 GCA_017470995.1 Spirochaetales bacterium | reverse complement strand
TTTCATATGAGGTCTCCAGGGCAATCAGTTCCTGTGAAGGTGCCCTTCTTCTGATAGATGCATCTCAGGGAGTAGAGGCCCAGACTCTGGCCAACCTCTACATGGCCATGGATCACAACCTCGAGGTCATCCCCGTAATCAACAAGATCGACCTGCCCAGCGCGGATATCCCATCCTGTCTGGAGCAGATAGATCATGATCTCGGACTGGACGTCGATATGGCCCAGAAAGTATCCGCAAAGACCGGAGAGGGCGTGGACGATCTCTATGAGGCCATCGTCGAATACATCCCGGCCCCGGACGAGAATTCCTCAAAGCCCCTCAAGGCCCTGATCTTCGACAGCCACTACGATCCCTACCGCGGTGTCATAGTTCATTTCCGTATCTTCGAGGGAAAGGTCAGCGAAGGCGATGAGATCATGTTCATGAACAGCCGCGCTACCTATAAGGTCGAAGAGGTCGGAATCTTCCAGCTGAATCTGGTGCGGACCAGGACCCTGAATTCAGGTGATGTCGGCTACTTCATCGCAGGCATCAAGAACATAAGCGACATCAGGGTAGGCGATACCGTAACCCTTTCTTCCAATCCTGCAGACCAGCCCTGTGAAGGCTTCAAGGATGTCAAACCTGTCGTGTTCAGCTCGATCTATCCGGTAGACACAAATGACTACGAGGACCTTCTGGATGCCATCGAGAGGCTCAAGCTCAACGATGCCTCCCTGGTATACGAGAAGGACAGTTCGATAGCCCTGGGGCAGGGATTCAGGTGCGGTTTTCTGGGTATGCTCCATCTGGAGGTAGTTCAGGAGCGCATCGAGCGTGAGTTCGGACTGTCGATTGTCCTGACCAGCCCATCGGTCCGCTACCACATCCACATGAAGAACGGAGAGATGCTTGAAGTGGACAACCCGCTGGATTATCCGGACCAGGTCCGCATCGACTACTCGGAGGAGCCATACATCAAGGCCAGCGTGATCACACCTACCGCCTATGTGGGACAGATAATCACACTCTGCATGGAAAAGCGCGGTGTTCAGACCAGCCTGAACTATATTGATACCAAGCGTGTGGAGCTCATCTACGAGATGCCTCTTGCAGAGGTTCTCTTCGAGTTCTATGACAGACTGAAATCGGTCTCCAGAGGCTATGCCTCATTCGATTACGAGGTCATCGGATACAGGAAAACCGACCTTGTGAGAATGGATATCCTGGTCAACGGCGAGGCTTGCGATGCCCTGAGCATGCTTGTCTTCAGGGACAACGCAGCAGTCCGCGGAAGGCAGGCCTGCGAGAGACTTCAGGAAGAGATTCCGCGCCATCAGTTCAAGATTCCGATCCAGGCCGCAATCGGAGGCAACATCATTGCAAGAGAGACGATCAATGCCTTCCGCAAGGATGTTACTGCCAAGTGCTACGGCGGAGACATAACCAGAAAACGCAAGTTGCTGGAAAAGCAGAAGGAAGGAAAGAAGCGCATGAAGCTCGTGGGCAATGTGGAGATTCCGCAGAGTGCATATCTCGCAGTGCTCAAGAGCAAGGGCGACGACGACAGATAGGGGGCTTTCATGGACGTTCGGGAGTACACTTACAAAAGCGGAGATTATTCGTTTTCGATTCTTAACCTGGGATGTGCAATCACATCGATCTGCACCCCCGACAGGGACGGGAAAACCGCCAATGTGACGCTTCCGTTCGTAGGCGCCGTCGAGAATCCCGATGTCATTCTGGGGTCCACTAAATTCTATGGTCTTACCGTCGGACGCTTTGCCAACCGAATCGGAGGCGCAGCTTTCACATTGGAAGGCAAGAAATGGTCCTTCGAGCCCAACGATGGCCCGAACTTCCTGCACAGCGGAATAAAAGGCATCTGGGCAAGGATCTGGACCGTCAAACATATGGATGACGGATTCTTGTGTTCTATCAAAGTGAGCCAGGCAGATGACGGTTTCCCGGGCGATGCCGATATCAGGGTCCGCTTCTCGCTTTCATCGGACGGGGTGTTCAGGATCCATTACAGCGCCACATGCTCCGAATCCTGCCCGCTGAATCTGACTAACCACACATACTTCAACCTCACAGGCGATCCTTCAAGCAGCATCCGCTCCCACAGGGTACTCATGAACAGCTCAAATATCGTCGGAGTAGGTCCCGGCCTCATTCCGGACGGAAGCATCGTGCCGGTGAAGGGGACTGCATGGGACTTCACTTCCGAAAAGGCTCTCGGAGATGAAATCGATGCTCCTGAGCTGAAGGCTGCCGGCGGCTATGATCATGCCTATATCATCGACAGGCAGGACAACCAGAGCAGAGGCTTTGCCAAGTTCATCGAAGTCCGCGAGCCCGAGACCGGAAGGGTCCTTCAGGCATTCACGGATCTTCCCGCCTTCCACCTGTACACCGGTAATTTCATGGACGGCGAGTGCGGTTATGATCATCAGTGCGGCTTCTGTCTCGAAACCGAATTCTATCCCGATGCCGTCAACCATCCGTCTTTCCCGTCTTGCATCGTGAAGCCCGGTGAGCTCTTCGAAAGCACCACGGTCTACCACTTCTATACTGACAGGAAGGAGACTCTCTGATGTCTGATGTGAAGGTCATCGGAATCACAGGCGGCTCCGGAAGCGGCAAATCCACCATAGTCCGGAAGATAGGCGAAGTCTGTCCCGATTTTGTCTTCATTCCCCAGGACAACTACTACAAGAGCGCGGTGTTCATCAACAATTCGAACATCACGGCCTACAACTTCGACCATCCCGATGCCTTCGATATGGAGCTTCTCCACAAGCATCTAAGCGACCTCAAGCACGGAATCGGAATCGACATGCCCCAGTATGACTTCGTCCATCACTGCCGCAAGAGCGAGACCGTTCATCTGGATCCGGCTCCGCTGATCATCGTGGAGGGCCTCATGGTGCTTTTCGATCCCGAGATCCGAAAGCTCCTCGATCTCAAGATCTATGTCGATACCCCTGATGACATTCGGTTCATCAGGAGGCTTCTTAGGGATATCAACGAGAGGGGAAGGACGCTCGACAGCGTAGTAAAGCAGTATCTTGAGGTCGTTAGGCCGGGCCATTCGCTTTTCATAGAGCCCACGAAGGAGTATGCGGACATCATTATCCCGGAAGGCGGGCATAACGAGAACGCACTTAGGGTCCTGATATCTTTTGTCAGGGATATCAGCCGAAACGAGTAGATTTCCCAGTCTACTATTAGATAGTATCAATGGTATCGGTCTAGAAAAGGGCCTTGCCGTGGCGTCGGAATGCGATGCGGCGGTCCCGTATATGTCTCCAGCTGAAGTTTTCCGGAATATCGTCCGGACCACCGTAGAACAGGCGGTTGCACCGAAGGATCCTGCTTGTGCCGAGTATCGTTCCGCGTATGATGCCGAATTTCATCACGGCATTCTTGAAGTACTCGGAGCATGTGGGGCTGTAGATGCAGTTCTTCCCCAGCCAGGGGGAGAGTAGTTTCTGGTAAGCCTTCACTGGCAGGAGGTAGATTTTCCTTGCGATGTTCTTTCCCATGTGTTAAAAATACCTTCTGTAAGTGTTTTATTCAATGCAAAATCGGACCAAAGGGTTTGACTAAAACCTCGGATTCGTTCTATAGTACGTCTGATATTGTGAATTAATCCAAACGGAGGAAAAATATGGCAGGTGCTATTTCTAAAAACGCACGTCGTGAAGGCGCAAAGGTCCTGATGAGCCGCTGGGGTGGCGAGATCAAGACAAAGTCAGTTTTCGAGAACGGAAAGCTCCATCACATCGCTTACTGCGTTAAGACCGGTAACACGGCCCGCAAGCCGAAGGATCTGATGTAAGATTCTTTCAATTGAAACCCGCACCAAAGCGGGTTTTTTTTGGAATACATGCGCTGTGGCGCAGAAAATAGCTTTTTTTTTGATTAAAAATAGCTTTTTTTCTGTATCCAACATCACCGTCCATGTGTTATCATAAGTGTGTTATATATTGAGAACGTCATGAGGAGGAAACACGTGAAACGTTTTTCAAAATCCATTTTTCTGACAATCATGGTCATCGCAATGGCCGTCGCACTTGTCGGATGTAAGTCCGCCCAGGTTGAACCGCTTGAGCCGGTCGAGCCCGCAGCAGTCGAGCCGGCACCGGCAGAGCAGCCCGCAGCTCCCGCAGAGCAGCCCGCAGCTCCCGCAGAGCAGCCTTCAGCACCGGCAGAAGAGCCCGCAGCACCGGCAGAAGAGCCCGCAGCTCCCGCAGAGCAACCTGCAGAGCAGCCTGAGGTTGAGGTCGCAGAGCTCCCCGAGTGGACAATCTCACTCTATGGCTATGAGGCAAAGATCGTATACGAGAACAAGGTTGCCACAATCACATATCCTTCGTTCATCACAAATGCTGAAGTTCTTCAGGCAGCCCAGGCAGCTTATGCAGCTTACGGTGCATATCTTCAGGGCACAGAGCTCGCAGTTGACAACGGAACTGCATATCTGACATTCCCCGTAGAGCTTTCAGAGGCAGATCTCGATGCAGCAGTCAGAATTCTTGCAGCAGAGCTTCCCGCATACGTTGCAGCTATCGTGCTTCCCGCACAGCAGCCTGCAATCGAGAGAACATTCTCCATCCTCGGCTACGAGGCAGAGATTGTCTACCAGGACAAGGTTGCCACAATCACATATCCTGATTTCATCACCAACGCTGAAGTCGCTCAGGCAGCCAAGACAGCTTATGCCGCATATGCAAAGTACCTCGAGGGTACAGAGCTGACAATCGACAACGGAACAGCAGTTCTGACATTCCCGGTTGACATTACAGCTGAGGATATCGATTTCGCAGTCGCTCTTCTCAGTGCAGAGCTTCCCGCCTATGTCCAGGCAGTTCTTGCTCAGCCGCAGGAAGTTGCAACAGTTGCAGAAGCACCCGCAGCAACACCGGCAGCAGAAGCTCCTGCAGCAGCACCTGCAGAGCAGCCCGCAGCAGCTCCGGCAGCAGAAGCTCCGGCAGCAGCACCTGCAGAGCAGCCCGCAGCAGCACCGGCAGCAGAGGCTCCGGCATCACAGCCTGCAGCAGCACCTGCTTCAACACCGGCATCACAGCCTGCAGCAGCTCCTGCTTCAACACCGGCTCCTGCAGCCCAGACCGCAAAGAAGTCCAACACCGGACTTATCATCGTGATCATCGTTCTGGTCATTGCAGCCTGTGCAGCAGTTGCAATCATCCTCAAGAAGAAGAAAAAGTAATCTTGAGCTGATAGCTAATCAGACAAACAAGAAAGCTCCCTGAATTCGGGGAGCTTTCTTTTTTCTACATAAATCAATCTATCGAAAGGGCATGAAAAAACCGGAGCATTTCTGCTCCGGCTTATGCTCCCCGAGACAGACTCGAACTGCCGACAGGGTGGTTAACAGCCACCTGCTCTACCGACTGAGCTATCGGGGAATGAACATATTGACTGTACTAATTCACAGCTTTTTAGTCAATCCCTTTATGTAAAAAAAGACCGCCTCGGAAAAGGCGGTCTTTAGGTTGCGGAAAACTCAGTGGAACTGTGAGATTATGGCCTTCAGATCGGCAATCTTCTCATCGAGTTCGGCTTGTGTCTTGGCCTCTGCGACGATACGCAGATAGGGCTCGGTGTTGGATTTGCGGACATTGAACCACCAGGTTGGGAATTCGATGCGGTATCCGTCGAAGTCCAGGATGGCAGTGGGGTTGAGCTTTGAGTACTTGTCGTAAAGTGCCTGGATGGCCTCGTCCTTCTGCTCGAGCTTGAAGTTGATCTCTCCGCTGTTGGCATAGGCTACGATCTCGTCAATAAGCTGACCCAGGGTCTTTCCCTGACGCTTGAGCTCTGCAACTGTCTGGAGCACGATAAGGGAGGCAAGAATGCCGCTGTCGCAGTTGTTGAAGTCCCTGAAGTAGTAATGGCCTGCAAGCTCTCCGCCGAAGATGCAGTGCTCTTCGCGGATCTTCATCTTGGCAAATGCGTGTCCGACCTTCCATACCAGGACCTTGGTTGCACCGAGTTTCTGAAGGTATTCGGTAGTGGAGCGGGAAGTGCGGATATCAACGAGAACCGAGCCTTTCTCCTTGGCAAGGTAATACATGCCGAGTACTGCTGTCACATAATCGGGCTGGATGAAGCGGCCGCGCTCGTCGATGAACATGACGCGGTCTGCATCGCCGTCGTAGATCACGCCGCAGTCCGAGCCGTTCTTCTTCACCGCAGCCATGATCTGGCGGCAGTTCTCGACATCAAGCGGATTCGGCTCATGGCCGGGGAAGGTTCCGTCCATGGTGTCGTTGATATACTTTGCATGGTCTCCGAAGAGCTCCTTGGCGTAGAGGTTGCTCATGCCGTTGGAGGTGTCGACCGTAATGCTGAGGTTCGAGAGATCGGGCAGGAACTGCTTCTGATAATTCAGATAATCGGCATGGATGTCCTTCTCTATGATCTTGCCGCGGCAAGAGGCATCGACAGGCTTGACCTCAAGCTCATTGACCATGCGCTCGAGGTCCTTCAGGCCCGTGTCTCCGCCGACTGGGATTGCCATCGAACGGGAGATCTTCATGCCGTTGTATTCCTTTGGGTTGTGGCTGGCTGTGATCTGCACGGAGGCATCGGCCTTGAGGAATACTGTGGCGAAATAGACCATCGGGGTGGTGGCCAGGCCTATGTTCCAGACGTCCACACCGGCATCGTTGATGCCTCTGCAGAGGTTCTCGAATATCTCGTCGCTGGTGAGACGGACATCACGTCCGACTACCACATACTTGCACGGAAGAAGCTTCGGAAGGAAGAATCCTACCTTGTAGGCTGTTTCCTTGTTGAAATCCCGGTTGTAGACTCCGCGGATATCATAGGCTTTGAATACACCCATTGTTTTCTCCTTTATCATCATTTTGCATTTGATTAACTATGTTGCGGACGCTCTTGTCCATGAACTGGAAGTACATGGTCCTGCCGTCTTTGAGTTTGATTTCCGTCGCGGTTTCAGTGAAAAACCCCAGAACCGGATTTGCCTTGCGCAGTTTTGCGAACTCACGGAATCCCAGGGCGCAGTTTCTGGCGGCTTTCTTGTTCACTGTACGGAAGGAAACAACCTCAAGAGGGGAGAAGGAACCTTCGAACATCACGTACTCGGGCTCGTCCTTGCGCTTTCTAAGCTTGAAGCCGAGGAAGGTGCTCTCATGCTCGAAATCCTGAAAGAAGAAGGTTCCGTCGACCATGTAGAGGAAGACTCCGTAGTCACGCACATTGCCTAGACTGTCTGCATAGAAGGTTGAGAAAGTCTTGAAGGTGATTCTGCCGCCGCGGCGTTGTTCTATCTCGCTCAGAAAAGCAGCGCCTTCATCGACTTCGTTGACCCTTTCGTTTGACAAACCGAACCTCCGTCTCTTTCTTTTTTCCATATTAACATATATACTGCGTTGGTAAAAAGGATAAATGAGCGAAATGGATTACGTAGACAAGGATTTCGGAAAGATTCTCAAGAACAATGCCCAGACTCTGAGGCATGAGCTTCTGCCTTCGGGAACCGATTGCTTCCGTGTCTACGACAGGAACCTCGGACGCTATCCGGTGACCGTGGACCTCTACGGCAAATATGCAAAGATCACGGACTACGGTGAACAGCCGCTGTCCGATGAAGAAAGAGCTTCCTGTATCGACATCTGCTCGCGCATGCTCTATCTGGAAGTCGGCAACGTCATTTATGCCTACCGCAACAAGCGCCCCGACAGGGCCCAGCATGAGAAGAGCTCGGAAGAAGCGGTAAGGACCACCGTACATGAGAACGGGCTTTCGTTTGTCGTGGATCTCACTTCATATGTCGATACCGGCCTGTTCCTGGACCATGCCGTCACACGCCGCATGATCATGGAGAGAAGCGAGAAGGCCGATGTTCTGAATCTTTTCTCTTATACCGGCAGTTTTTCGGTCTATGCTGCCGCAGGCGGTGCCGAAAGCGTAACCAGCGTCGACATGTCCGCCACCTATACCAAATGGGCAGCGGAGAACCTCGCGGAGAACGGTTATATCGGGTCCTCATTCAGCTGCGTATGCATGGATGCATCGAAGTTCATCGATCAGGCGATGTCAGAAGGCCGCAAGTATGATATCATCATATTCGACCCGCCGAGCTTCTCCAACAGCAGGAAGATGGATCATGATTTCGATGTGGCGCGTGATTGGTCTCTCTGGGTAAAGAGACTGTTCGGATTATTGAAGAAGACGGGATTCATCCTGTTCTCGACCAATCTGGGAACGTTCCAGATGGATAGAAGAAGGCTCAGAGGACTGAGCGTGAAGGAAATAACGGGAACCGTTTGGGCTCCCGGATTCGTGAAGGGCCGTCCGGGGACGGTCAGGAGTTGGATAATGGCATTTGATGATGATTCGCTCACACTGGATTGGAGCGAGCCGGAGAAGAAGTCCGAGAAGGGTTCGGACACAGAGAGAAGAAGCTCAGAGAGAAGAGATTCAAACAGAAGGGAAGACGGAGAGCGCCGCAGAGAGCGCAGACCTTCCTTCGGTAAGCCTGCTTACGGGAAGGCTCCCTATGGAAGCAGAGAACGTTCTGACAGACAGAGAACAGACAGAAGCAGCTATGAAAGAAGAGAACGCAGGTTCTCCGATGACGAGCGAAGAGAGAGGCCTGAGAGGTTCTCCAGAGAGGACAGACCTTACGGAGAGAGAAGACCCAGACCCGAAAGACCTGAGCGTTACTCGGACCGCTATGAGCGCGAGGACAGGCCGTACAGATCCGACAGGTATGAGAGGTCTGACAGACCCGAGAGACGGGAAAGACCTGAAAGACCCAGATTCGACCGGGAAGAGAGACCCTACGACAGAAAGCCTTTCGAGAGACGTGATCCGGACAGGTTCGAGAGACGTCCGCGCTATGACGAGGACCGCCCGGAGAGAAGGGAAAGACGCGCTTCCGACAGACCGTTTGGAGAAAGAAGACCCAGGACCGAACGCCCTGAGAGAGAATTCAGGGAGAGGAGGGATTCCTTTGACAGACACCCTTCCGACAGACCTTTCAGATCCGAGCGCCCGGAGCGCAGCGAATCCAGGGATGTGAAGAAAACCAAGAAGCCCTTCGGCTACGATTCCTTCAAGCCCGCCCGCTCACGCGATGACAATCCGGATTTCTTCTGGAACGCAGAGGATCTGGATCCCAAGAAAGAAAACTGATGCCATAACGGCAGGCAATAAGAAAGCTCCCATCTCAGGAGCTTTCATTTTTTTGTGTGGTGAATTAAAGACCCATTTTGGCTTTCTGCTTGGCCCAAGAGTCCTTGAGCGTGACGGTGCGGTTGAACACCAGGTGCTCGGGAGTGCTGTCATAGTCGGGGGTGAAGTAACCGCTTCTGATGAACTGCAGGTAATCGCCGGGCTTTGAATCGGCGAC
>JAFUXI010000009.1 GCA_017470995.1 Spirochaetales bacterium | reverse complement strand
GGGCTCTGGATCCGGAGATCGCCTTGAGCATCCTGGAGTGCGCAGAGAAGGCCGGGAATCCCTATGGATTGAAAATCGAGTTCAGATTGCTCAAGGCGTCTGAGCTCGGTCTGTCAAGTTCGGTGATTGTGGGGACGGACCTCTACATTGCAGGGAAGATGAAGAAGGATCCCCATGCCGCGGAGGCCTTCGGCTACAGCTTCGAGCAGGTTGTTCTCTTTGCGCAGAGCCTTGGAGTCGGAACCACATGGATAGCCGGCACAATGAACCGTGACGCCTTCGAGAAGGCCATGGATTTAGGACCCGACGAGGTAATGCCCTGCGTCTCGCCGTTGGGCTACCCTGCAGGTCGGAAATCCATACGGGAAACCATGATGAGGTCTGCAATCAAGGCTGACAGCCGACTTGACAGCTCGAAGATCTTCTTCGATCAGAGTTTCGACAATCCGCTCAAGCTCGATGCTGACAGCAAGCTTGCCCGCACCCTGGAGATGGTCAGATGGGCTCCATCCGCTGTGAACAAGCAGCCGTGGAGGCTGGTTGTCTGCAAGGACCGTGTGCATTTCTACGAGAGAAGCAATCTGAGCAGCTCCAGCGGATGGGATGTCCAGAAGGTGGACATGGGTATAGCCTTGTACCACTTTGCGCTCGGGATGCCTGATGCAAGGTTCGTTGTCGAGGATCCCTGCATCAGTCATCCTAATGACTTCGTGTACATAGCTAGCTTTGAGATCTTATACTAGACTGATTCTGGTTCAGGAGGCCTTAAATGGGAAACAGCTTCGGAGTATCCGGACTACGGGGAGAGGCCAATGTGTCTCTCACAGCAGACATCACATTCAGGTTCGGAAGGCTTCTGGGGTGGTACCTTCGGGAGCTGAAAGTCCAGGCAGGTGAGACCGGAAGGCCACGTGTGGTTATCGGACGTGACACAAGGCAGTCAGGAGCCATGTTCGAGTCCTCGATCTCAGCGGGCCTGATGGAATCCGGTGCGGATGCATATCTTCTCCATGTCACAAGCACACCGTCCGTCTCCTTCATCACACGCCACGACAAGTTCGACTGCGGAGTGATGATAACGGCATCCCACAACCCGTTCTATGACAACGGAATCAAGGTCATCGACCAGAACGGGGAATCTATGGGTGAGAAGTTCTTCGTTCTTCTCGAGGACTATGTCAATGGACGTCTTGAGTGCTTCGGCCGCCATTGGGACGACATTCCGGCAGCCGACAGATACGGTATCGGGACTGTGCAGGACTGGTCCTGCGGCAGGGAGACCTACATAAGGCATCTTATCTCGATTGCCCGGAACCCTCTGAACGGCATCCGTGTCGGTCTAGACTGCGCAAACGGGGCAACAAGCGACATTGCCCATAGGGTATTCGATGCCCTTGGTGTGGATGCCCTGATCATCAACGACAAGCCGGACGGCTTCAACATAAACCAGGACTGCGGTTCCGCTCATCTTGATGCCATACGGGATCTGGTTCTGAACAACGGACTCGATGCCGCCTTCTCCCTGGACGGAGATGCCGACAGGTGCATGGCTGTGGACAGCGACGGGAATGAGGTCAACGGAGACCACTTCTCATACATCTATGCGAAGTTCCTCAAGGACCACGGAAGACTTGCGAACAATGCGGTCGTCGGTACGATTGTCTCCAACCTTGGACTGCAGAAGGCTCTGGAGAAGGAAGGCATCGACTACTACATCTGCGGGGTGGGCGAGCCCGTCGTCAGGAAGACCATGGCTGAGCACGGTTGCATCATCGGAGGTGAGCAGTGCGGTCACATGGTCTTTGCGGAGCATTCGGGTACAGGTGATGGCCTTCTTACTGCCATCAAGATGCTGGATGTCATGAAATCCACCGGAAAGAGTCTTAAGGAGCTTGCAAGCGGGCTTGTAGAGCTGCCGCAGCACCACGTCTACCTGAGGGTCAACGACAAGAAGGCGGCAGTGAAGGACCAGAAGGTGCTTGAGGTTGTAGACAGGATAGGCGCAGAGCTCGGTTCCATGGGCCGTGTGCTTGTCAGACACAGCGACACGGAGTCGATTGTCAGGATAATGGTCGAGTCCGAAAGCTGGGACAAATGCCGCAAGTACGCCGACCAGATTGTGGAAGCCATTAGAGACAGGGGCTATCTGGTCTGACATCAGAAACATTCGGAAGGGGAGGTGATTGAGCCATGAGACGGAAGATGCTGTGCCTTGTCACATCAATGGTGGCTATGCTTGTTCTCCTGGTCGGATGCGCCGGCACATCTGCTGCAGAGCAGACTGCAGACTATGGGAATGCCCTGTTTGATGCCTCCTATGTCCACAGGATTGACGTCAGGATATCCGAGGAGGATTGGAACGATCTTCTGTCGAATCCTCTCGAGAAGACGAAATACAAAGTCGACATTGAAATCGACGGGGAACTTGTTGAGGAGGTCTCCTTTGCCACAAAGGGCAATTCCAGTCTTGCATTTGTGGCGGCCGATGGGGATACAAGGTTCAGCTATAAGGTGAATTTCGGCAAGTTCCGGAAGGGACAGACCTATTATGGGCTGAACAAGCTCAATCTCAACAACTGTTTCTCCGACACAACGTATATGAAGGATTTCATCTGCTACAGCATGTTCAGGGAAGTCGGAGTCAATGCCCCACTGACAAGCTACGTGTGGCTTACAGTCAACGGCGTGGACAGGGGCCTCTACCTTGCAGTGGAAGACGAGAGCGAAGGTTTCCTGGACAGGGTCTACGGCGGAGAGTGTGTGATCTACAAGCCGGAAAGCAGCGATCTGGGCCTTACTTTGGACAAGGTCGAAGCCATCAGGCAGAACGGATTGCCAATAGCCTCCGACACCCATGGCTCTGATCTCGTCTACACTGATGACAATCCCGACAGCTATCCGGACATCTTCAGGAACAACGAGACCAAGTCCTCGGATGCAAGCAGGCAGGCGGTGGTCGCTGCACTCAAGAATCTGGCGACTCAGACGGATCTGGAATCCTGTCTGGACACTGAGGAGATCATCTCCTACTTTGCAGTCCACAATTTCGTCCTGAACTTCGACAGCTATACTGCAGGGATGCTGCACAATCTGGTGCTTTGCGAAAGCAACGGCATGCTGTCAATTCTCCCATGGGACTACAACTCTGCATTTGCGACATTCGTGTCCGCAATCACGGACGAGCCATTGGATGACCCCACGGATGTCTTGAATATGGACATCGATTCGCCGCTGTTCGGCGTTGATGAGGAAAGCCGCCCCATGTGGGCATGGATTGTGCGAAGCGGGGAATATCTGAATCGGTATCATGCAGTGCTCGACAGGTTTGTGGCTGATTACATTGAATCCGGCAGATTCGAAGAGGAGGCAAGGGCAGTCCACGAAATGCTTCTCCCTTATGTGGAAAAGGATCCCACTGCATTCTGTTCTGCGGATGAATGCTCGGAGGGGTACAAGGTCCTTGTCGAATTCTGCAAGCGCAGGGCCCAGAGCGTTCGCTGGCAGTTGGACGAGCTTCAGCAGCCGAAGGAAGTCGATGCCTCAGACCTTGATGTTTCCCGCATGGGAGGCTCTGACTGGGTCTGGTGATTCACATCTCACATTATTCTTTCATTTTCTCATGTATTAACTTACAAATAGGCAACGTTTCTTCTAAAGTCCTAATTGTCACTGTTTGTAATTCATCGTCTTTCAAGGACATCGTTCTTTTGGTAACATTTTTGGTAACAGTTTTGAAAACGGCAATTGCAGTTACAATCAACCCGAGTATTGTCATACCTATTTTTCTTCACTGAGGACTTCCCAATACCCTGCCTTGGTTGATCCGTGCCTGACAAGCATGCCACGTTCCTTCAAATCCCTTATGCTGGCCTCAATGTTTCTGCTGGCTATTCCTATTTGCCCGGAGAGTTCAACTGCTGTCATGCTCGGGTTGGATGCAAGTAATTCCAGAATCTTTTTCTGGGTTGGGTTAATCTCAATTGCATTGTTCTTCCGATGTTCTTCCGATGTTCTTCCGATGTTCTTCCGAACTTCTTCCGATGTTTCACCGCCAGTATTACCGTCATTCACTCCATAGTTCAGGTTATAAAGAGTCACGCTGAAACTATAAGGGTCAGAACGGAATACAGGGTTTTTGCTTTCGTTGAAGTTCTCTTCAAATCGATAGTCCTCAAGAATCTTCCTGAATCCGCTTCCGCGGCGCTCCATGAAATCCAGACGGCCGAACAGGTCGGCAATCAAAGGATTTCGTCTTTTGGACGCAACATTCTCCAGATTGAGGTTCTGAACCAAGGAACCGTCAGGCATTCCGCCAGGAGACCATATGACAAGTCTGTCATCATACATATCAACATGCACTTCGCTTCCGATCTCAAGATAGTCTCTGTGAATCAAAGCATTGACGATGCATTCCTGCACAGCCCTTTCGGGATAGTCTGGATATTCGACTCTTACTGTGGCGGTCTTTCTCCATTTCTTCTTCATGTTGTTCATGACGAAGGCGACACTGTCCTGCATCAGGCTTATTAGGCTTCCTGTGAATTCATGATCGTCGATTGCATCCATGATTCCGGATGCCTTGTTGAGCCCGTTCCATCTTGTGCAGAAGACACGGGAATGCCTAAGCCTCGGTTCATCGGCCATCAGGAGGCCTGCATTGGTCAGATACCCGTTCTCATCTGCAAGACCAAAAGAGGAGAAATTCGAATCCTGGAAATCCAAGCCTGTTCTGTTTTTGTACACGGAGCGCAACTTGGTGAAGGCAAAGTCTGCCTTTTTCTGTGTTGATATAAGGCTGTCGTAGGATGTCCTGCTCCCCTTGAGCACAAGACGCTTCAGTGCGATTGAATCGGCAGGGATGCTCTCATTTCCTACTCGGACATATGCAATCCGCATTCCATCACTGGTGAAGTAGTACGGGGTCTCATTGCCGGGATTCACATGCAAAAGCAGAAACCTCTTTCCGTCTTCAACCGGAAACGAGAACGAGAATGAAGGAATCGGATCCATCTTGGCTTTGATTGTCTCGCTTATCTTCTCGGAATCGCCGCTACTACATCCAGTCCGCATTCTCAATGCCGACCTCAGAAAAGGCAGATCAAGAGAAGCGTCCATTGAACGCCATAAAGGACTCATTCAAGAAGATTGTCGTGGTCGGCGATATTTCAAGACCAAGACGTGATGACAACGGAATCCTGACAATCGGAATCGAGACTTTCATGACCAGGGCAGATAGCC